>NZ_JACIFP010000003.1 GCF_014197435.1 Gordonia humi | reverse complement strand
CCACAGCGGCTCCTGGACGCGGGGCAACCCATGGCTGAGGTCGCCAATACCGAGTCTGCTTCTCAGCAACCGACGGGCCGTCTCCAGCGCAATGCAATCGGCGTCTCTGGGATGGTCTTCATGGTGGTGGCATTCGCCGCGCCACTGACGGCCATGGCGTCGAACCTGTCACTCAGCCTCGGCTTCGGTGTCGGGATCGGGACTTTAGGCTGGTTTCTGGTGGTAGGACTGCTACTCGCGGTTTTCACCGTAGGCTACTCGGTCCTTGCCCGGACCGTCGTCAGTGCGGGTGCTTACTTCGCCTATATCGGCCACGGACTGGGCCTGAAGGCCGGTTCGGCCGCGGCGACCATAGCGTTTATATCCTACAACCTCGCGGCCGCCGCAATGGCGGCAGCGGCGGGCTACTTCGGCGATATTGCTGTGCAGGCCTACACCGGTGTTGAGCTTCCGTGGCCCGTTTACTCCGGTGTTGCATTTGTGGTGATGATGGCGGTCAGCTACATCGGCATCGCGATCGCCAGCAAGCTGACTTTGGTCGTGTCCCTCATTCAGTTTGCCCTCCTCGGAGCGCTCGCAGTCAAAGTTCTACTCGATCGTCCGAGTGCTTTCACGCTCGAAGGATTCGAACCGACTGCGATGTTCGGGCCGGGACTGTCTTTGACCATCGTCTTCATCTTCTTGTCGTTCGGCGGCTACGAAGCGGCCGCCGCGTATGGCGAGGAGTGCAGTGCCCCCGAGCGGAAGATCAAGCGAGCGACCTTCATCGCTCTGGGTGTGCTCCTGGTGGTGTTCTTGATCTCCACCTGGACGCTCGTCGCCGCGTTCGACGATGTCCAGGCCGCCGCCGCCGCAGACCCCGCCGGCCTGCTGATCAGCGCAGCCAATCAGTACCTTGGCGCGGCGGCAGCCAAGGTGATCGGGGCGACAGTAGCAATCAGCTTCTTCGCTGCCGCAGTCGCGATTCACAACATGGCTGCAAGGTACGGGTTTGCGCTCGGCCGTGCGGGAATTCTGCCTGCATCGATGGCCAAGACGCACGAGGGTTTTGGAACGCCAAATGTTGCGAGTGCCGTACAGATCGGCACCTCTGTCTCGATTCTCATCCCGTTCATCGTGCTCGAATCTGACCCTATCAGTAGTCTCTTTCCGATCGTCTCTGGGGTTACAGCGCTGACTATCGTAATATTGATGGGCGCCTGCTCGGTGAGCGTCTTGGTAGCATCATTGAAGGGCTCTGTTACCGGAGGGGTTATTGAAACCCGGATATTTCCAGTGGTATCCGCGGTGGGATTCGCATTCGTCATGGCTCTGCTCATCGTCAAGTATGAGGAGGTGACGGGCAGTGATTCTAAGTTAATCTCGGCGATGCCGTTGATCCTGGTGATCGGTGCGGTTGTCGGGGTTGTACGATCACGATACTCCACTGGGGAAATCTCGGTGAATTAGTTTGATGACCGATCTACTGCCCGAGTCGAATACTGATTCTCGATCTTCGAGTACTATTGGTGTGGTGGGGACAGTCTCGGCCAGCGCGCCCCGGCTTCTCCTAGACATGCTGGGAGAAGCCGGGGTAGACGGCGGTTCTCTGGCGCAGGAACTGGGGCTCGACCTGGCAAAAATACAGGATCCCGGCGAACGGTTACAGTCAGACCCAGTAATACATCTACTGAATCGAACTGCGGTTACATTTGGCGACAGTATTTTTGGGGCCCGAATTGGCCGCGACTACCAGCCTGGGCGACTCGGTATACTTGACTACTTGTTTCTCACATCCGGCAACCTCGATAATGCGCTCGAAACGGTAGCCAAGTACAACATCGTTGCGGCCGATTACGGAGCGTACGAGTACCAGAAGAACAGCTCCGATCGACGTGCAGCGATGATCCGCACCATGCCTGGCGAGGTGGACTACACACACGCGGAACTCTTCGTGGTGAGTTGGCAATTGACAATGGCTCGCCACGCAACCGGTCGCGACCTGCGCTCTGCTCGCATCGAACTGTCGCAGCTGGCATCAGCAACTCATCGTGATCTGCTCGAGGCCCTTGGAGTGAAGTCCATCGAGTACGGCTGTCCGGCGGCAACCTTGTCATTGAGCTGGGATGATCTTCGCCTACCGTTGCTTGGGGCCGACCCCCTGCTGGCGGCGGTGCTGCAGCGCCATGCAGACAGTCGACGACCCGCTTCGCCGGGGTGGCCGGCAAAGGTGCGCGCGTACCTGGCAGCAGGGCTGGCCGATCGCAACATGACACTCGAAGTGGCCGCGCGGGACTTGACTGTGAGCCCTCGCAGCCTGCAGGAGTATCTACACCTAGCGGGGACAAGCTGGCGAGCAGAGCTTGCGTCGGCCCGTGACGGGCTGGCAATTGAGCTCCTGCGCAGTAGCAGCCTTCCTGTATCAGCGATCGCGTACCGGGTGGGCTTTTCAGATGCCCGATCCTTCCGTCGTGCCTTTCGCCGACAGAATGGCTGTAGCCCAGACGAGTATCGTCGCGGGGTCCCTCTGCTTGACTGACACCTTCACCAACGACCAGATCAAAATCGGCTCTTCGTATTTCAGAGTGCGTTGATGCGGTCGGCGAGCTGACCGGAGTGCAGCAGGGACCGAAATATGTAGTGGTCGAGGTTCCGGAAGCCTTGCGCGATCCCGCGCAGGTGTTCCAGGCGCCCGTTGACGGCTTCAACGGGCCCGTTGGAGACGCCGACGTCGAAATAGGCGAGGATCTCGGCGCGGCGTGACCACAAGGTGCGTCCGAGCTGGGCGAGTTCCTCTAATCCGTCGGGCAGACCCTTCTGGATGCGTTTGAGCAACTTGAACATCAACTTCTTGCCCTCCCTCCGTCGCGGATGTTCGTAGGCGGCGATCACCTGCAGATACACCTGATAGGTGACCTCGACGACGGCGTGCTCATCGTGGCTGGTCAACGCCTCGAACAAGGTGATCTTCTGCTTGTCAGTCAACAACGCGGGGCGGGTCCGCAGAATCCGCCGAATCTTGTACAGCGGATCACCGGTGCGGCCGCGATGCCCGCACGTGGCCTGCTGGACCCGGGTGCGGCACCGATCGAGCTTGTCCCCGGCCAACGCCACGACGTGGAACGGGTCCATCACGATCCGCGCCGCCGGCAACTCTTCGGCGGTCGCAGTCTTGTAGCCAGTGAACCCGTCCATCGCCACGACCTTCACCCGATCACGAAACACCTGGTCACGACCGTCGAGCCACGTTTTCAACACTTGTTTGGAGCGGCCGGCGATCATGTCGAGCAGCCGGGCCGGGCCGGTCCCGTCGACCACGGGTGTGAGGTCGATCAGGACGGTGACCCAACTCGACTCGCCGTGCCCACGGACGTGTTTCCACTTGTGCTCATCGACGCCCAGGTGCCGGACGCCGTCGAGGTGGGCGCCGGTGTAGACCAGGGCGCGTGCCGCGGACAGGGCGGCCAGGTTGACGACCTTCCACGCGATCCCGAGGTTGGCGGCGACTGCCGCGACGCTCATCTTGTCGACCACGATGCGTTGCACGATCCAACGGGCACACCTGCTGGTCATCACGGCTCGAGGCTCGACGATGCCGGTGATGTCGGCACGGAAGATCGACCTCGCACAGTCCACGGTCTCGCACACGAATCGGGGGACTGCGATACGCAGCAGGACCGGATGCCCGGCCGCGGGGATGTCGGTGACGACACGTTCGGTGTGATCACGCAGGCGGCCGGCGATTCCGCAGGCCGGACAGTGTTGATCAGGATCGAGAACCCGGCACCAGATGTGGGTGCGGTCGGCCGAGTCGACGGCGGCGTCGGTGATCGTGACGCCGAGCTCGACCGTCCGGCAGATCGTGTCAGCAACATCAGAAGTAGGCTGGTGCATGGGTCCTGTGCGTTCGAGAGGGTTTGTGTGAGAACTTCCATTCTCGCACCACAGGACCCGCCTACATGTTGTGGTCACTGCTCCCGCCGACGATCACCAGCTACGCACTCTCACATCCGAAGAGCCGGAAAAATACTGCCCTCGCGCGAACTGACCCCTTGATTGCGCGTTGCGTCCTCACAGAACTAATAGACTGGATCGTACAATTGATTCATGAGCGTAGAACCTATGCAACGAAGCAGCAGCGATATTGTCTACCGGTTTCAAGATCGAGAAATGGATTTCGCTTTCCAGTACGCGCTTGGTGCCGCGAAGACCGGTGGGCTCGATGCGGGAGAGCTACACTACATCGCTTCGAATATTGAGGATGGAAGCGGCGCTTCTTGGGTGACGGAGTTTGAACGGTACGGCGATGCGCAGTACCGATTGGCTATGGAATGGGCGGCCCGTGGTCGACGTAGAAGCGCCGGGGAACTGCTGATGAAGGCCTATTACTGCTATCGGCAAGCCTGGCAGTTCTCGGGAAATACGGAAGCATTCGACGCTCTGATTGACAAGTATGAGAGTGCGTTTTCCAAATCGACGTCTATCACTGATCCTGCACTCACCTCACTCGACATACCTTTCGGAGAGTCAACCCTGCCCGGATTGTTCCTGGATAGAGGTCCGCAGGCGCCAACCGTGATCTTCATCGGCGGTCTCGACTCGTGTAAAGAAGAGATGTATCACCTGATCGGTCTGAATGCCTGGCGACGTGGTTACACCGCGGTAATCGTCGACTTGCCGGGACAAGGCAGCACACCCAATCGGGGTCTGCATCTGATGAGCGATGCCGCAGTTCCGATCGGGGCGGTCATCGACTATCTGATTGAGACTCGTGGCCAAGATCCGGCGCGGTTGGCGATTATGGGGATGAGCGCCGGCGGCTACCTGGTCAGCCGGGCCGTGATGACAGAACGGCGGTTGGCGGCGTGTATCGCCAGCACACCGATCTATGACGGTGGGGGTATTCTGCCGAGAGAGGCAATCGAGCAGCTCGCGTCAGCCGGAGCGATGCGTGACACCTTCCGCATGTACTTGTGGCGATCGGGTACGTCCACGCCGGGTGAGTTCGCAGATCTGATCGCCACCTTCCAGGCCGATCCGGCTCCGGTTCAGTGTCGTTATCTGTCGATCGCGGGGACCGGTGAGGGTCCGGCGTTCTTGGAGCAGGCCAGAACCTGGCACCAGAGGCTCTCTGTAGAGGAAAAGACACTAATCGAGCTCGATGCGTCGACGGGTGCTGACGCCCATTGCCAGGTGAACAACCCGACACGCTTGGCGCAGGAAGTCTGCGACTGGCTGGACGAGGTCTTCGATCAGCGCGAGGCTCCTGGCGACGCGTCGTCTCGCTGATCGCTTCCGGTCACCGTATTCCGCCACGCGGCGGGCCTCACCTTTCACTTGAAGGAAGCAAATCTATGTCTGACATCGTCAAAGGAATGCCCTCGGGCCATGGCGACTCGTACCAGTTGAACACCACATCGTTGATCCGCCACGCGGCACGCACGTACCCCGAGCAAGAGATCGTCTTCCGTAACCGGGATGGGTCGTGGGGGCGGTACACCTATGCCGATTGCTACACACGCGTGCAGAGGGGTGCGAACCTGCTCCGGTCGCTCGGCGTCGAAGCCGGTGATGTGGTAGGCATCCTTGACTGGAACAGTCGTCGTCACTTCGAGTCGTACTGGTCGATTCCAGGCATCGGTGCGGTGATGCTGCAGATGAACCTCCGTCTGGCCCAGGAGGATCTGAGCTATGTGACTGACCACAGCGGCGCCTCTGTGGTGCTTGTTGACGAGACGCTCCTTCCGGTCGCTGAGGCGTTGGCTACCCAGTCGAGTTCGGTTCGTGAGTGGGTTGTCATGACAGACAAACCGCTCACCGAGATCAAGACGTCGCTGCCACGGGTGCGTCACTTCGAGGATCTGCTGGCTCGCGCGGAGCCGGTCTACGACTGGCCGGTGATCGACGAGACGTCCACCTACAGTGCGTGCTACACCACCGGAACTACCGGTAACCCCAAGGGTGTCTACTACTCGCACCGAGGGATCTACTTGCACACAATGGCGCAGGCGGCGAACTTGCGGATGTGCGGCGATGACGCCGCGATGATCGTCACCCCGATGTTCCACGCTCAGGCGTGGGGGCTGCCTCAATCTGCTGTGTATTCGGCCACGAAGATCGTCTTGCCGGGTCAGTATCGCGCAGAGGATACGTCGACTCTGGTGGATGCAATGATCACTGAGGATGTGACGGTGGTTAACGGCGCCCCGGTCATCTTCCAGCCGATGCTCGACTACATCAAATCGCTTGATTCCCGCCCCGACTTCGGTCGAGCTCGCCTGCTTTCTGGATCTACAGAGCCGGCCCTGTCGCTCATGCGTGACTTCTTTGAACTCACCGGTGCCGACATCATTCATGCGTACGGTGCCACCGAGACAGGTCCGACCGCCGCGGTGAACATTGGGCTGAAGCGGTCGCTGCAGAGGAAGCTCACGCCCGGCGAGAAGTGGGACATGAAGAGAAGCCAGGGTCTTCCGCTCAACGGAATCGACGTTCGCATCGTCGACGCGGAGGGGCGGGACCTACCCCACGACGGCGTCGCGCAGGGCGAGATTCTACTGCGCGGCCCGTGGATCGCCGAGAGCTACCGCGACTTGGACGACGACACCGAGCGGTTCCTCGATGGATACTGGCGCAGCGGAGACGTTGGGACCATCTCTCCGGACGGCTACATCAAACTGACGGACCGCCTGAAGGATGTCATCAAGAGCGGTGGTGAGTGGATCTCCTCGATCGACATGGAGAATGCCATCGTCGGGCATCCTGCAGTCGTCGAGGCGGCGGTGATCGGTGTCCCACATCCGAAGTGGCAGGAGCGTCCTGTCGCGCTCGTCGTGACCGCTGACCGATCGTCTCTGCCTATCAAGGAAGTCCACGGGCTGTTGGCAGACCGGTTCGCGAAATGGCAACTGCCAGAGACAGTGCTGTATGTCGACGCACTGCCGCGTACGAGCGTCGGGAAGATCGACAAGAAGGCGCTGCGCGCGACGTACTCAGAATTTCGCGAATAGTGCTCTCCTTGCGCCGACGAGGATCTCGTCGGCGGACGGTGTCACCGTCGGTGTCGTTCGCGATCGCAGTGTTTGCGCTCACGGTCGTCATGCTCGGGACCACTCTGCCGACACCCTTGTACCCGATCTACGGTGACCATCTCGGATTCGGTGTCCTGACCACGACCGTGGTCTATGCCGTCTACGCCACGGGAGTGGCCGGTGCACTGATCCTCTTCGGTCGCTTCTCCGACATCCTGGGGCGCAAGCCACTGCTCCTGGCCGGAGCTCTGCTGTCAGTGGCAAGCGCACTGGTGTTTGTGACTGCAGGAGAACTCTGGCAGTTGATACTCGGCCGCGTGCTTTCGGGCCTGTCTGCTGGTATCTATGCCGGGGCAGCGACGGCTGCAGTGATCGAGGCCGCGCCCCTCTCGTGGCGAGGGCGGGCGGCCGCGTTAGCGACCGCTGCGAATGTTGGAGGCACCGGGATAGGTCCACTCCTGTCCGGATTTCTTGCCCAGTACGGTCCGGTGCCGTTGCGCGCGGTCTTCGTCGTGAACCTTGTTTTGCTTGCGGTTGTCATGGTGGGGATCTGGTGGATGGCTGAGCCGTTGGCGCATCCCTCAGCTGGGCATCTGGCGATTCAGCGATTGTCGGTACCGCACGAGATTCGGAGTGCTTTTGCGCGGGCATCGATTGTCGCCTTTGCAGGGTTCTCGGTTGCTGGATCGTTTGCCGGAGTCGCCCCGGCTTTCGTCTCTCAGGTGGTCGGCATTCAGAGTCCAGCGCTTGTCGGAATCCTGGTTGCCACACTATTGTTGATGTCCGCAGCTGTGCAGATCGCAGGCCGAGGCCTACCCGCGGATCGGGCCATGGTGGCGGGCTGCATAGCACTCGTGGTTGGTGTGGCCATCCTTATTGGGGGGCTCGCAACACGGTCGCTCATCCTGTTGGTGCTCGGCGCCGTCGTCAGCGGCGCAGGGCAAGGGTTGACGTTCAGCAAGGGGTTGGCGGCACTGGTGGCAGTCAGCCCCCAGCCCCGTCGAGCAGAGGTGATCTCCGCCTATTTCCTCGTGGTCTACGTTGCGATCTCCCTTCCCATTGTCGGCGTCGGGCTCGCCGCTTCACGATGGGGCCTACAGGTCGCTGGTGTCGGGTTGAACGTAGTGGTTGGGGTGCTGGCGCTCGTCGCACTGGCATTGACGGTTGCCAGCAGCTGCAGCGCCGGCCAGCACCGGTCTAACCAGGATTCGGACCCAATGCCTGGGTAAATGATGGCACAATGGTGCGTTCGAGCAGGACATCACCGACCCAAACTTGGGTATCGCATTCGAATTCGCGGACGGAACCAATCCACACCGGCTATCGTCACACTCCACCCGTCAGACACACGTAAGGCGCGACCTGGAGAAAGCACCTGCACGGCTTCGATCTTGCCGACGAGATCCGCGGAGGCGGAGAACTGTGCCCGGCCCCCTGTCGAGGGGTGCCGGGCCCAGTCGTGTTTTGGCCCTTTTCGGCGCATCGTCTGCCGTTCTGTCAGCTACTCGCCCAATATCGCCGAAGTAGGGGCTACGTAGAGATAGCCTGCGGCGTCGCGACGATCTTTCCCGTCGCAAGACGGGCGGTCATGTAGACTCCCGAAGCTTCAACGTTCAATACATCTCGAGTCGACTGAACAAGAAGCTCCGCGAAGCGGTACAGAGCGTACCAGGCTACATTCGCTCCTGGCTGCAGAGTATAAGGAGTCGGTTGGCCGATTAGATCGGCGCCCGGAACGTAGGTCGGAGTCTCTTCCCCTCCACGAGAGCATACGGAAATTTGTCTATGACCACCGGAGCTCGACCGTGGTTGGCAACCTCAATGCCGAGGACATGCTCTCCACCGAATCCTTGTGCCCGAAGATTCTCGACATCAAATCCTCTCCAGTCCTTGCCGACAGGCCCGACCACCGCACGAGAACGGTCGGCCAGTCCGTGCATCAGCGTCGCCTTAGGCCTTCCTGCAGACAACAGCCACTGAACGATTTGCCGCCCCAAGCTCATACCTGAGCGCGCCTCCGGAGTCGCAGCTGACGGCGTGCCGATAATGTACGTTATGTTAAGTAGTGCTTAATCGGAAGATATCCGAGTATCGGGTTTACTTAACGTCATGGTGCTACCCTAGCAGTCATGGGATGGACGCACAGCACCGACACCGAGACTCACGAGATGTCGTCGTGACAGCCGCCGAGCGGGTCGGCCTGTCGAGCATCTACCAGCTCGCCACGCACGCGAACAACGGACACCGGCCCAGCATCGCGGACGTGCTCACGATGGCAGCTCGCCTACGACCAACCCCGAACGAATACACCGGACCCTGACTATGGCCGAATCACTCGATCCGGAGTTCGTCGACCTGATCGACACCATCGGGCACCGACGATCAGCGATACTGGCGACCGCAGCCCAATCGGTCGCCGATGATGTGCGCCGCGACGCCGACTACCTCGACACCGCGGCCGCGCACAGTGACGACACCGGCCTGCAGGTTGTGCACCTCCTGCCGGAGATCACGTGGTCCCAGAGCAAGTTCTGGCGGCATCAACTGGCGGCGGCCGCCGACCGGATCGCGCACGACATCCAACGATGGGGTGCGCCGGTCCCCCGCTGCACCGCCGAGGAGATGACGGTGCACCTGGCATTGCGGCGCGCCGCAGTCCTCGATACCGGGCTCCCTGCGCGATGGGCTATGACCACGAGCGATCGCGGCGGTCTCCCCGACACGTGGGGAGATCTGGGCCAGTACCTGGTCCAGGACGACGACGTGCTGATGCTCTACGACGTGCCACCCGAGGCAGTGGCCGAGCTGGCGGGCGGCGTCAACCTCTCCCCCACCCAGTGGTTCACCGAATTCACCACACCATTCCCGATGCCCGACCGATAGACGCGGTCAGCCCACACCGGCCACAGACACGTAAGGATACCCGCTCGGCAGGCAGCACTCGAATTTCTGTGTCGTCGGTATCCTCACAGGTAGTCACAGCCGCCCCGGAAAACGCGATCTAACCATCGATCACAGGTCCCGCTACCGCCTACGCGACACCTTCGCGGCCGCCCCTGGCACCTCATCAGCCGCCCGCGAAACAGCCACCAACCTGCCGTCACAGCAGTCCCACCGTTGCCTGTCAGCAACCACAGATAGCCCTCAGTGGAGCAGGGAGCACCTCTACTACAGAGGTGTCGCTGTCCGGTCCGGACAAACTCTTTTCGCCCTATGACCAGCCTCTACGGCGGAATTCGCGCCCGAGAGTTTGGTAGGAGTTGACCCTAGGGGTGAAATGACGCGCAGGAGATGTTTGCTCCAAACTTGCCGGGATGTGAGGCCTACTTCAGTCCCGGCCAGGTAGTCATCGCGCAGACCACGGAGTCTGCACCGAACACGGGGGGGAATCGTCGTGCTACGACGTGTCACTACAGGATTACTGCTGCTCGCCGTCGCGGCGTTCGCGCTCGCATCGAGCCTGTTTGCCGGGCCAGCGGACGCCCGCACTCACCACACGCGTGAAGGTGTCGACATCACGCTCACCGCGTCCAAACTCAAGGCCAAGAAGATCCCCGCACTGGACTCCTCACCGCTCTCGGGTGAAGCCCTGCTGTCCTCGGACGTGCACGCCGGGATCAAGGGTATCGACGGCAAGACCGTCCGCGCGACCGTGGAAGTCGGCTACAAAATCGGCTACCCGGTCTCGGTCGCACCCTCGGGTGTGAAAGTCACCGCACACACACCGGAGTTGAAACTGACTGGCGGCCTCAACGCCAAGATCGCACCCGAGGTCACGATCTCCGGCAGCGGAGGAGGCGGCAAGCTCGGCGAGATCGGCGGCGAACTCGGCGCCGAAGCGACCGTGATCCCGGCCGCCGATCTCGAGTTCGAAGTCGGTGCCGGCAAGATCACCACCGTCACCCTCGCTGACATCGCACTCACTCAGCCCGTGGCCGACATCGTCCTGTCCGGCGTCGAACTGAACGTGTCCAACGCGCTCGGCCCGATCTCGGTGCGACCGTTCGCCAAAATCTCCGTCACCACCGACACCGGCGTCTACGTCTACTACGACCACGGCCCCACCAGCCGCATCTAAAGGACGGGGAAACGATGCGCACCACAATCCAGCAGTCGAGCCCAGAACGTAGCGTTTTATGGGGCATTCTCACAGCGATAGCAGCAATGGTCATGGTTCTCGTGCTCGCCGCGTCCCTTGCACCCTCGGCGGCCGCCGAAACGCCCGCTGAACGATGCAAACGCGAAACCAACGCCTATAATAACGCGTGGAAGGCGATCGGCAAGAAGCCGCCGGTCCCCTACAAGTGCGGTGGCAGCAACGAACAACCACCGACGCTATCGCCGACGACACCAGAGAAAGAACCCGACGCGACTACCAAACCATCCAAGACGCCGGAGGCAGACGCTCCCAAAAGTGGACCGAGCATGAACGCGCCGACTGAAAGGCGAGAACTCGAACACCCAGACACTGGCCAGCGGCCGGTGACTCCTGGAGGCCAAGGCCAACGGACGTCACCGGAGACTGTCACGATTCCCACGGCACTTCAGGGCAAAAGCGTGGTGATACACATTCCGCAGTCGTCCCCTATATCGACGAGCCGAGACAATGATCAGCAGGTCATCAAGATCACCCACAGCCCAGTCGATGGCTCTAGCGTAAAGTTCCGGACCGACCTGCCCACCGGAACGAAGTGGGTCCGCGCAGGCAAGGTTGGATTGCAACTCGTGGAGAAACAGAGCGGACGCCCGGTGGCAACGTTAGCGACCGGTTACAACTCTAGTGCCGGTTTCACTCTCAGTAGCGTTGGCCGAAGCATCGTGGCATCTTTCAGGGACCTTAAGTCGACATCGCTAGGCGAAATCGTCTCATCCCTCAAGCACCCGGCCTCAGCCAACGGATGCACAGCAGCACCTGGACCAGTGGGATCATTCGCCCATAACTGCGTCATTGTAAATGGCAACGGCAGCACGATCACCTCAGCCGCGAGCAACTACTACTATTCGCAGCCGATCGCCGCTAATGTCTGTGGCAGGAATCATGATTTCATGTGGACAGACAAGAACACCGGCGAGGTGAAGCGGAAAGTAGTATCACCGCAGCCGTGCCTGTTCGGTAGCACGGTGGCCTTGACCGGCGACTACGTTACTCTCCCTGGCACTCCGATCGAAGCCAAGCCGGGAACCAAGTTCTGCACTCGCGTGAAGAACAATCAGACTGGCGGCTCATGGAGCAACTGGGCCTGCATCGACATCCACTAACGTGCGGAATTGAGCTAAGAGATGACTAATCGAAAGAATCCTGAGCGACTACTGTCAATAGCGCAATGGATACTCTCTTTGGTATTTATCTTCGAAGCACTCTCCGTAATCCTGACCGCGATACAGTTTGGTCAGGTCATCTGGTTACATTTAGGAATCGCCATAATCTCGGGATTGGGCGTCTTCGCAATATGGAGGCACCGAACTCGAACGGCGGATTCCTGAACCAATCTAGAAGAGACCAACAGCACGACCGAGAGGGCCCGCGCAGTACCCCGATAGCCTACTACTATCGGGGTACTCGTCAGCTCGCGGCCAGCACCGAGTCGGGCCGCAGAAACAGGCACTCAGTCCGATTTTATGCCGACAATCTATCGTTATGATAATAGATAGTTAATGTCAGGACTTCCTAGCATCGCTTTTACTTAATATCATGATGCTACCCTAGCAGTCATGGGATGGACGCACAGCACCGACACCGAGACTCACGAGATGTGGATACGGCCCGAGTTCGTCGACGGGATCGGCACCAGCGCCTCGACGGTGCGTGAGGGCGTGACGATGGTCGGTGTCGGCGATCAGTCGTGGCGGCCTGCCGGCGAGGTCGTGGCGTGGCGGGTCGTGTGCGACTGCGAGCACCAGACACAGGTGATGGATCCGACACGGTCGCAGTGGGTCTCGTCCAATCAGTGGGTGCGCGTACCGTCCCCGAGTCTGGAAGATGTCGCTGCCGGGCGGATCTTCGCTGACGATGATGCGACACCAGACATCGGCGACCGCGACGAGGTCGCCGACGCGGCGAAAGCGATCTGGCGGCGCCACCATATCCGGTTGGTCGACGTCGACGAGGAGATCTCCCTCGCGCTGGCCGCTCACCGCGCGGCCGCGGTGGCGATCGATGTCGCGATCACACGCGGGCGGCGCGCAGGGCGCACATGGGAGCAGATCGGCCGGGTCGCAGGGATGAGCGCACCGGGCGCGAACTCCCGGTGGAAAGAACGGATCGAATCACCAGCGGTCGCCGATGTTGTCGACGAACTCGACGCGATGATCACCGACCTCGACGGACAGGTCATCACGGCCGCCGAGCGGGTCGGCCTGTCGAGCATCTACCAGCTCGCCACGCGCGCGAACAACGGTCACCGGCCCAGCATCGCGGACGTGCTCACGATGGCAGCTCGCCTACGACCAGCCCCGAACGAATAGACCGGACCCTGGCTATGGCCGAATCACTTGATCGCGAGTTCGTCGACCTGATCGACACCATCGGGCACCGACGATCAGCGATACTGGCGACCGCGGCCCAGTCGGTAGCCGATGATGTGCGCCGCGATGCCGACTACCTCGACACCGCGGCCGCGCACAGTGACAACACAAGCCTGCAGGTTCTGCATCTCCTGCCGGAGATCACATGGTCGCAGAGCAAGCTCTGGAGGTATCAGTTGGCCGCGGCCGCCGACCGGATCGCAGAAGACATCCGACGATGGGGCGCGCCGGTCCCCCGCTGCACCGCCGAGGAGATGACGGTGCACCTGGCATTGCGGCGCGCCGCAGTCCTCGATACCGGACTCCCTGCGCGCTGGGCTATGACCACGAGCGATCGGGGTCAACTGCCCGACACGTGGGGAGACCTGGGCCAGTATCTACTCCAGGACGACGACGTGCTGATGCTCTACGACGTGCCACCCGAGGCAGTGGCCGAGCTGGCGGGCGGCGTCAACCTCTCCCCCACCCAGTGGTTCACCGAATTCACCACACCATTCCCGATGCCCGACCGATGGATGTACCCGGCCATCAGATTGGTGGCAGACGACTGATCGGAGGCTTGCCGCCGAGCGCCGAGTGACGTCGAGTGTGGTTGTAGTGCTCGATCCACGGGCAGAGGGCCAGTGCCGTGTCACGATGCGCGCAGGCGCAGGCTCGAGGGAGACGATTGGAAGGCGCGAGTGAAAGCGTAGGAGAAGGCTGCCGGAGTGGCATAGCCGAGTCGCGCAGCGACGTTGGTCACGCTCTGGTGGCGCAGCAGCGGGATCGCTGCGAGGAGCCGGGCGCGCGAACGCCACGCGGCCGGGCTCATCCCGACCTCTTCCCGGAACCGGCGCGTGAAGGTCCGTTCGCTCATCCCGGCTTCCCGTGCCCATACGCGGTTGTCGACCGCCAGGTCGGGGTCGGCAAGATAGCGGCGGCAGAGCCCGGCCAGGGGTGCCGCCTCCGGGATCGGAACGTGCAGCGGCACCTCGCTGAGCCGGGACGTCTCCTGCAGGATCAGCTCCAGCAGCACCTCGTCGCGACTATTGAGCCCGCCGCGGGGGTCGATGTCGGACGCGGCCAGCAGCAGCTCTCGCAGGAGCGAGGCGACCTCGACGACCTGGCATGCGGCGGGCCACCAAGGAACCGCTGCGGGGTCGATGTAGAGGCTATTGGTCTCCACGTCGAACATCCGCACCTGATGCCGCGTGTCAGGAGGGACGAGCACGGCCCGCTCCCCCGGGACGGTCCATGCCCCGTGCTCTGTCTCGACGAGCATCGTCCCCGTCGCGGCGTAGAGGAACTGCGCCCTCCGGTGCTCATGCCACCCCAGCAGATAATCGGGCGGATACACGGTGGCGATCGGCAACACCGCAACGGGCAGTGCATCGACCTCGGCCAGCCTCACGTTCCGCACCCGACCAGACTACTGGCTGAAACACGATGGTTCCTGCCTCACACTCGAATGCAAGCATGACGGGAAGCCACTGGAATGGGTCAGTGACCGTTCTCGTCCTTGTTCTCATCGGTGTTCTCACGGGCCTGACCACAGTGCTGTTCGGCTTCGGAGGTGGGTTCGTCACCGTCCCCGTCATCGTCTGGGCCGACGCCGCGCTCGGCCCCGCGGCGGGCACGGTCGCTGTGGCGACATCCGCGATCGTCATGGTCATCAACGCCGCGGTCGCCACCACGGCCACGCCCCAGGTGGTCCTCGCCCGGCTCCGCGGCCGTGGAACGCTCCTCGGCCTCCTCACCGCAGGCGGTCTCCTCGGCGCCCTCGCTGCCCTGGCGGTGCCGGCAGCCGTGCCGTCATGGGGGTTCGTGATCTACGTCGCCGTCACGATCATCGACGTGCTCGCCCGACCCGGATTCCTCCGCTCCGCAGGCCTCGCACACGACGACACCTCGCCCCGGGCAATTCCGACCGCTGCCGGTGCCCCGATCGGTGCGGTCGCGTCGTTCCTCGGCGTCGGCGGCAGCGTCATGACCGTCCCGCTCCTGCGCCGCGGCGGCCTGCCCATGGGGCACGCCACGGCCCTCGCGAACCCGCTCACGCTCGCCATCAGCATCCCCGCCGCACTCGTCTTCCTCTTTGCCCAACACACGACCAACCTGGAGCGTGCCGTGTTCAGCGTGGGGATCGTCGACCTCGGCGCCGCAGCGCTCCTCCTCATCGGGGCAATCCCCGTCATCGTAACCCTGCGCCGCCGCCCGCCCCGCATCCCCGACCACGTACACGCTTGGGCCTACATCATCATGCTTATTGTCGTTCTCCTCGCAATGCTTACCTCGCTGCTTTGAAGAAGTTGAAGGAGCGGTCTCGAGAGCCTGAGCTGCCCGTCCTAGCAACTGATATGTAGATGCTTCTTGTCAAGTGGCATGGTGAGGTGCCCGCCCCGATTCGTCGGGGCGGGCACCTCGTTGCTTCGCCGGGGCCCGGGGTCGGTGAGCGTGTCGTTGGCGACGCGCGGTCTGACTGATATACGCGGGCTGGTTACCGCAGGACGGTGATTTCGGCAGGAGCGGGCCCAGCGTGTCTAGAATCGGGCGTCGCCGTGAATGGGCTGCTCATAGTTGTTTCGCGGGTCGCTCCTCGCGCTGCCACCGGTCCCGGTGAGGGCGAAGCGGTCTCAGGTGTCCTCAGCTGTCGTCAAGGACGGCCAGGGACCAGCACCAGCCAGCCAGTTCGCGGGCGATCGCCACGTTGGCGGTAGTACTGCGTTTGCGGCGGTCGATGAACGTGACCCACCTGTGGTGCAGTCGCTGGTTGCCGGCGTCGCCGCGGGCGCGGGCCGCCGCTGGCGCTCGGTCCCAACGCTCGTGCATCACTTTCCCGATGCGGTATCGCGGTCGGTGATGCCAGGCGGCTTCGACCAGGAGTCGGCGGGCGTGCCCGTTGCCGGTCTTGGTGATCGATCCTTGGCTGCGTGATGCACCGGAGGAGTGCTCGCTGGGTACCAGTCCGACGAAAGCGCCGATCGTGTTGCCGGTGAACCGGTCCCAGTCGCCGATCTCCACGGCCAAAGCGAACCCGGTCAGTGTGCTGATCCCGCGCAAACATCCGAGACGCCGCACGATCTTGGCGGCGCGTTTAGCTGTTGGGCTCAGAATTTTCCCTTCGCGATCTCCCGCAGCGCGTCCTTCTCCAGTTCGGCGTCGGCGAGCAGGCGTTTGAGCCGGCCGTTCTGCTCGCGCAGTTCCTTGAGTTCCTTGGCGGCGTCGCCGTCCATGCCGCCGTACTGGCGGCGCCAGTTGTAGAAAGTGGCCGCCGACACCTCAAGATCGGCGGCGATCTCCTCACCGGTCTTACCCTCGGCGGCCAGATCGTCGGCCCGGCGCAGCTTGCGCACGATGTCCTCAGCCGAGTGACGCTTGCGTCCTGCCATGTTCTTCATCGTCCCTTCTCTGCCCTCATCAGGGCAATCAGGACTCTAAAACAACCTGGACCGGTTCACGGGGGACACGCCAGTGGTGACCGCCTCGGTCAGCCACCGGTAGTACGGCGGACGAGAGAGCTTGAGGACCCGCCCGCGACACCGCGACGGGGATTCCGCCTGCGGCGAGCTCCTTCACGAGCGGGTAGAGCCTTTTCCCTGCAGACTCGCTTGCGACAAATACGCAGCAGCCCGTCGCAGGACTTCATTTTCCTGCTCCAACAACCGGTTCCGCTTCCGCAGCTCACGTAAATCAGCAGATTCAGTGGATGTCGTTCCCGGTGTGCGCCCCTCGTCGATAGCGGCGCGACGCAACCACTTCTGCAAAGTCATCTCATGGATCCCGAAGTCCTTCGCGATCTGCGCGAGCGTCACCCCCGACTCGCGCTCGCGGGCCACTCGGACCACATCATCTCGGAACTCCTGCGGACAGGGCTTGGGCACGATAGCCATCCTTCCAGGCCCGACCTCCCGGGCAAGCCAGATCAGATGTCCTGATCGGTGCAGCAGTCCCGAGGAGTGCCCCTCCTCGATTGCGTCGGCAGTCTTGCGCAACAGGCGCGCGACCTCGGATTCCCCGTCGACGGCGAAGGCATCGTTGTCTGAGTCGAGACGCAATGTCAGCTTCATGGGCACTTACCTACCAGCAAACTGGTTGGCCGTTGTCGAGGATGAGCTGTCGGCGCCGCGGCTGCGCTGCAAGCACCTGTTGGCGTCTTGCCTTAGCTAGTGGCATGCGGATTGCGTCGCCGTCCTTATCGAACGATCAACTCCTGAGGAGAAGATCACGAATAGACTCAGGGTAGTCGAACAGCGAGGAGTTGTCCTATGTCGCATCCCACCCCGTCCCTCTCGCGCGCTCTGGTCCTCGGCGGAGGCGGTGTCACAGGGATCGCATGGGAAGTAGGCGTCCTGGCAGGGCTCAGCTCCCAGGGAATCGACTGGAGCAAAGCCACCTCGGTAATCGGAACCTCGGCGGGATCGTTCGTCGGAACCGCCGTCGCCGGCGGCTACGACCTGGAGCGGCTCTTTGCCTCCCAACTCGAGCCGGATGAGAACGAGGTGGGAGGCAAGGCGTCCGAGACCACCATGAGCGCCTGGTGGGCAGCCCTGTCCGAGGGCGGCGACGACCCGCGCAAAGTCGGCGCGGCGATGGGACGCATCTCAAAAGCAGACCCCGAGCCCGTGCCCTCAGCCATCAGACGGCAAGTTGTCGCCTCCCGTTTGGTCACCACCGACTGGCCCGCCCACTTGAAGGTCACCGCGATCGACGCCGACACGGAGTAGTGCCCCATAGAGTGGTGTAACTCGGTGACCAGGACCGTGGCTGGCCAGCGTGTGGCTGTCGGCATGAGAGCGGTCACCGTGTGATCCTTCGAGTCAACCTTCCACAGAATCCTCGAATGGAGTCATCACGATGACCGCACCCCACATTGTCGATCCTGCCGGCCTGTTAAGCCAAGCCCTCGCCGATGCATCACCTGATCTGATGCGCGAGTTGCTGCAGACGATGATCAACGCTCTGCTATCGGCCGACGCCGACGCCGTCTGCGGCGCAGAATGGAACGCCCGCTCGGCCGAGCGCACCAACTACCGCAACGGCTACCGGCACCGATCCCTCGATACCCGCGTGGGCACCGTCGAGGTCGCCGTGCCGAAACTGCGCTCAGGATCCTACTTCCCCGAATGGCTGCTCGAGCGCCGCAAACGCGCCGAATCCGCGCTGATCACCGTGGTCGCGGACTGTTATCTGGCCGGAGTCTCGACCCGCCGGATGGACAAGTTGGTCAAGACCTTGGGTATCGATTCGTTGTCGAAGTCGCAGGTCTCACGGATGGCCGAAGACCTCGATGAGCAGGTTGCCGCGTTCCGGCATCGCCGTCTCGAGGAGGCCGGCCCGTTCACGTTCGTCACCGCCGACGCGTTGACGATCAAGGTCCGCGAGAACAAGCAGGTCGTCAAAGCCGTCGTCCTGCTCGCTACCGGCGTCAACGGTGACGGCCACCGCGAAGTCCTCGGTATGCAGGTCGCCACCAGCGAGAGCACAGCCTCCTGGAACACGTTCTTCGCCGACCTGGTCGCCCGCGGCCTGGGCGGAGTCCGCCTGGTGACCTCCGACGCCCACGCCGGCCTCATCGAAGCGATCGCAGCGAACCTGCCGGGAGCGGCGTGGCAGCGCTGCCGCACCCACTACGCCGCGAACCTGATGGCCGTGTGCCCCAAGTCCATGTGGCCAGCCGTGAAGGCGATGCTGCACAGCGTGTATGACCAGCCCACCGCCGACTCGGTGAACGCCCAGTTCGACCGGCTCCTGGAGTACACCCAAGGGCGGCTCCCTGATGTGGCCGAGCACCTCGGCGATGCTCGCGAGGACCTGTTGGCGTTCACCGCATTCCCCGACGACGTGTGGCGGCAGATCTGGTCCAACAACCCCACCGAACGCCTCAACCGCGAGATCCGACGGCGTACCGACGTCGTCGGGATCTTCCCCAACAGAGACGCCATCGCCCGCCTCATCGGCGCCGTCCTGGCCGAACAGACCGACGAATGGGCCGAAGGACGCCGATACCTCGGCCTGGAAGTCCTCAGCAGATGCCGACTCACCCTGACCACCGACACCGACACCGACTCGCAGACGGAGGTGAGTACCGACCCGTTGATGGAACTACCCGCCTGATCACCAACGAAGGATCACAAACCAGTTACACCACTACCCGGGACTTGACCCGACACGGGCGCGCTGCATCTGTTCGACGAGCACTCGGGCGTATCGCTGACCGACGCTGTCTCCGCCAGCGGTGCGGTCCCCGGAGTCTGGCCTCTCGAATACTTCCTGGGCCGTTCTTGGGTCGACGGCGGCATGGTCTCCACCACTAATGCACGCCTGGCCGCCGGCCACGACAGGATCGTCATCCTGGCACCGATGCCTGAGGGCTACGGGCAGATACCCGGCGCGGCTGCGGATGCCGAAACCTTGGCCGCGCAAGCCGACGTATGTCTCATCGCACCAGACGAACAAAGCGTCGCCGCCATCGGCCCCAACCCCTACGACCCCACGCGCCGCAAGGCCGCAGCACAAGCCGGCCGCGCCCAGGCCGATGCCGTAGTCGACAAGATCGCTACCTTGTGGGACACGCCACTCCGCCCGTAAAGGAACACCACGACATGGTCAGGCGGTTCAAACGTTCGACGCCGAGCGCTGGCTGGCCGAGCAGGGTGACATCACCGACAGCACCCTGGCCGCGGCGGGCGAGCCCGTCGCCGTCGACGCCTGACCCCCCATCCGACACTTCCGAACCGACCGGACACGATCCCAGGAGGATTCCGTGGCGAACACCATCACCATCAACGACGACTCGTTCAAGCAGGAGGTTCTCGACTACTCGGGCGCGCCTACGCGCACCGTGATCGACGACACTCCCGCGTGGCCTACGCCGAGATTCTTGGGTGACGAAACCGCCGTCACCGCGGCCGCGGTCCTCCAGCGCGCGGCGTCCTGGTTCGTCGACCGGGCGTGATCGTCGAGCGGGTGCTCTCGGACAACGGCGGCTGCTATCGGTCGACTCTGTGGGCGCAGATGTGCAGCGAGCTCGGTTTGGTTCACAGGTGTGTAGCCATCCCGGCAACGCTGCTCGGCGTGCGTGTTCTGACTGTTAGCGCCGCGCGAAGGCCCCAATTGGACCTGTAACGACCGCGCCGATGTGGCCCCGCTTGCGCCAGTGCAGATGTGGCACTGGACACATCGACAGCTGCTGCCTATTGTAAAGATGCGACTAGCGTCGCGTCTTGAGTCCGACTTGGAAGGCAGTTCGCATGCTTCGTTGCTCCCGCGCTGAGCGCGGCGGCACTGACCTACACCGTCGTGACAGCGGCCACTTCGATCCCGTTGCCGGCGGCCTCCCCGGCCAAACGTCGGACTTCTGCTCGTCCTGGTCGCCGTCACGGTCGCCGGTGCCGGCCTCGCGGTGTACTTCCGCATCGAAGGCCCCGATCTACAACCGTCTTGGGCATTCGTAGGGATCGAGACACCAACCTGTGACGCCCCTACCGAAAGGAAACGCAATGACATCCAAGGTCCGCACCGTTCTCGGCGACATGGACCCGTCGAGCATGACCGGCACGCTCCCACACGAACACATCTTCGGCGACTGTGACATGTATTGGTACCCCGGCGAGGACCCGAGAGCAAACCCCGACCGCCAGGCTACGCCGACGGTCGACAACCTGTGGCACTGGATGGAGAACCCCGTCGCAAATCGCGGCAACCTGCATCTCAGCGACGAGCAGGATGCGATCCATGAGCTTTCCGTCCTCCCGGACCTCGGAGTGAACACCGTGGTGAACCTGAGCCCCATCGACATGGGGCGCAACGTCACCGGCCTTCAAGCTGCCTCGCGCGCAACGAACGTGAACATCGTGGCCGGCTCCAGCTACTACGTCGCCGCGAGCCTGTCTGACGAGGTGAAGTCACAGGCCCAGGACGCCATCACCGAGCGCATCGTCGACGACATCACCGTTGGGATGGACGGTACTGACGTCCGGGCCGGGATCGTGGGCGAGGTCGGCCTGTCATGGCCGCTCGAGCCAGAGGAGGAGCGTGTCCTCGCCGCCAGTGTCGCAGCGCACCTCGAGACCGGGGCCGCACTGACGATCCACAACCCCTACTACGTGCCAGGGATCGATGCCCTCCGAGACATCGCCGGGCGCATCGAGAAACTGGGCGCGGACATGACCCGGGTCGTGATGGGACACTGCGACGGGTTCGCCCGGGACCCTCAGTTCTTGGACGTGGTGCCCGACCTGGGCTGCCTCGTGGAACTCGACATGTTCGCCTACCCGAGCGGCTACGAGCCGGAAGCTGACTTCACCTACCCGTCGGACGAGACTCGGGTCAACGCCATCCTCGGCATGGTCGAAGCCGGCCTGGCGCACCGCCTCCTGATCTCACACGACGTGATGTTCAAGACGACACTCCAGAAGTTCGGCGGCCACGGCTACGGATACATCCACCGCATGATCCTCCCTTGGCTGAGCCGCAAGGGAGTAAGCGACGACGCCATCGAGCAGATCACCGTGCGCAACGCGAGAGAGCTGTTGCCGTTGCGACCCGCCCGAGCAACCAACTGACAATCTACCGCGCCACGCGGGGGATAGACCCGCGTGGCAAGCACTTTCGATCCCCGGAGACTCATCACCGGGGCTGATGCACGGTTAGGTGACACGGTTAGTCACGCGGCCTGAGGGGCCTCGTGGTTGATGATTGTCTCGAATTCGATGGGGGTCAATCTGCCGAGGCGGTCTTGTCGTCTGCGGCGGTGGTAGGTGCGTTCGATCCAGTGCACGATGGCGGCCCGGAGCTCGTCTCTGGTGGCCCAGGATCGGCGGTCGAGGACGTTGTTCTGTAGCAGTGAAAAGAAGCTCTCCATGGCCGCGTTGTCCCCGGCAGCGCCGACCCTTCCCATCGACCCGAGCATGCCGTGCCGGGTGATAGCCTTCTGCATCTTCTTCGAGCGAAATTGAGATCCTCTATCGCTGTGTAGGACGCAGCCTGTGACGTCGCCCCGCCTGGCGACGGCGCTGTTCAGTGCGGCCACGGCCAGGCAGGACTTCATCCTGGAGTCGATCGAATACCCGACGATGCGGCCCGAATAGACGTCCTTGATCGCGCACAGGTACAGCTTTCCCGCCGCCGTCCAGTGCTCGGTGATGTCGGTGAGCCACAGCTCGTTCGGGCCCACGGCGGCGAAGTCTCGCTCGACGAGATCGTCGTGCACGGGTGGGCCGGCCTTGCGATGCTTGCCGCGGCCCTTCTTGCTGATGGCACTGGTCCAGCCACCGGTTGAGCAGATTCGCCAGGCGGTGCGCCGGCACATCTTCTCGCCCGCGGTCTCAGCTTCATCGGCCAGGTAGCGGTAGCCGAATTCCGGATCCTCTCGGTGCGCGTCGAACAGGGCGTTGGCCCGGTACGCCTCGGCGAGTTCGGCATCGGTGACCGGGTTCTTGAGCCATCGGTAGTAGGGCTGACGAGCGATCTTGAGTACCCGGCACGCCACCGTGACGGGGATGCCGTCAGCGGCGAGCTCGCTCACGAGCGGGTACCACCTTTTCCCGGCAGATTCGCCTGGGACAGGTAGGCAGCAGCGCGGCGCAGGACCTCGTTCTCCTGCTCCAGCAGTCGCACACGCCGCTTGGCCTCCCGGAGCTCCTGGGATGCCGCGGCGGTCGTGCCGGGCTTGATCCCGGCCTCCACGTCGGCCTTGCGAATCCACTTCTGCAACGTCATGGGATGGATACCGAAGTCGGCGGCGATCTGCTCGAGCGTCACACCGTCTTCACGATTCTGAGCGACGCGAACAACGTCGTCGCGGAACTCCTGGGGATAGGGCTTGGGCACAACAACATCCTTCCAGGCCGCCCCGGCAGGGCAAGCCAGATCAGATGTCACCAACTCGTGCACCAGCCCCACCCATGATCAACCTGGCCTCCCTTCTCGAGGACTCCGCACGAAACCACCCCGAGCGCGACGCTCTGGTTCTCGAATCAAGACACATCACCTACGAGCAGGCCAACGCTGAGGCCAACCGGGTCGCCAACCTGCTCAAGGAACGCGGGGTAGCGCGGGGAGACAAGGTCGCCCTCTGCTGCCCGAACATCCCCGAGTTCGCGATCATCTACTACGGCGCCCTGAAGACCGGTGCTGTCGTCGTCCCGCTCAACGTGATGCTCAAGGAAGACGAGCTCGCCTACCACCTCCGCGACTCCGAAGCGTGCGTGTTCTTCTGCTTCGAGGGAACCGAAGAGTTGCCCACTGGACGGGAGGGCTGGGCCGCGTTCGAAAGGACCTCTAGCACCGAGCACTTCTTCGTTGTCACTGCCCACCCCGATTCGCCGACCCCGCTGAGCGACGCAGAATCGTTCGCCTCAGCGATCGCAGACCAGCCCGGCGAGTTCGACTCGGTTGCAACCGAACCGGATGACACAGCAGTCATCCTCTACACCTCTGGCACAACGGGACGCCCCAAAGGCGCCGAACTCACCCACGCCAACACGATGATGAACGCGATCGCGTCGAACCGCCTCTTTGGGAGCTCGCCCGCGACGGACGTACACGTGGTGGCCCTGCCGCTGTTCCACACGTTCGGCGCCACGGTTCAACTACATGCCGGATTCTCGATGGCGGCGACCCTTCTGCTCGTACGGCGATTCGATCCCCGCGACGTCATCCACCTACTCGAGCACGAAGATGTCACATTCTTCGCCGGCGTGCCCACAATGTGGTGGGGGCTGCTCAACGCTCTCTCCGAAGAGGTTGATGTGGACCGGATCGCCCGAAACCTGCGGATCGGCGTCTCCGGAGGGGCTAGCCTTCCGATGGCAATCCTGGAAGAGGTCGAGCAACGACTCGGAGTGAGGATCTTGGAGGGGTATGGACTCTCCGAGACGTCGCCGGTGGTCACCTTCAGCCAGCCCGGCCAGCGCAATCCCCCGGGCTCCATCGGAAAGCCTATCTGGGGCGTCGAGGTCAAGCTGGTCGACCAAGCCTGGCGGGAGACGTCCGAGAAGGACGCTGTTGGCGAGATCGCGGTGAAGGGGCACAACGTCATGAAGGGCTACCACCGCCGCCCAGAAGCCACTGCGGAGGTGATGCGAGACGGGTGGTTCCGTACCGGCGACCTGGCACGCAGGGACAGTGATGGCTACTACTACATCGTCGACCGTTCCAAGGACCTCATCATCCGCGGCGGATACAACGTCTACCCCCGCGAGCTCGAGGAGGTCATCATCTCCCATCCCGAGGTCTCCCTGGTCGCCGTCGTGGGCGTCCCGCACGAATCCCACGGCGAGGAAGTCAAGGCCTTCGTCGTGCGCCAGCGCGACAGCACCCTGACCGAGCAAGATCTGATCTCCTGGTGCAAGGAGCGCATCGCCAACTACAAGTACCCCCGACTCGTCCAGTTCGTCGACTCACTCCCTATGACGGCGACAGGGAAGATCCTCAAGCGAGAACTGACAGCACAAGCGCCATGACACCCGCGCACGTGAGGTCGAGGAGTTCGACTTGACGTCGCACTCCTCGCGACCCGCGATAGCTGCTGAAGTCATCGGCTCCTTGCTCTTGAAGCGGAAAGAGGGGTTCACGCGGCCGGCGTCGCGGTGCTCGCCTGCTATTCCCCGGCGTTCTTCCCTCTTGCATGGGTCCTGCAATCGGGCGTGCCCGTGGCCGTCGCCTACGCGACGTGGTCCGCAATCGGACTCACCGCAACAGCTGCGCTAAGCGCCAATCTCTTCGACGAGAAGCTATCTGCCCGACAAGTCGTGGCCCTCGCAGTGATCGTAGGCGGCGTGGTGGTTCTGGAAGCGCCAGGTCCACAATAGAGCGGCAGGACTCCCCCCAATCCTGTGCGCCTCAGGCCGACGGTCGACGAGAGAAGTAGGCCGCCAAGAGCTCACGCGCCTCGCCGATCACTTCCTGGTCACCATGCGGATCATTCTCGAACGCGAACTGGCACAACCGCTCCAGTGCTTGGACAGCGACCGCGCACTGGATGTGGTCGACGTCCTGGGGTCCGTCGCTACTCGCAATCAACTCGAGCCTGAGCAGCTCCGCGATGTCCTCGATCGCCGCATCGTCCAGATGACGAACGCGCAAGGTTATGTTCTGACGGACCCACAACTCCCGTATGAGCGGCTGTGTATACACCTCGAGGTAGTAGTCCACCAGGACGTCGATAACGCCGCGCCAGCCGGCGGCCTCGCGCGACCTGAACCTCTTCTCGATGCCTGCGACGAACTGCAGAATCTGCTCGTACGCCAACTGGTCCAAGACGCGTTCAGGTGTCTCGAAGAAGGAATAAAACGAACCTCGACTCACACCTGAACGATCAAGGATGAGCATGGGTGACTCAACAACGGCCTCGAAGCCCACCTCCTCGACGAGCTCGGCGGCAGCGTCGAGAACAGCCTTGACCGTAGCGCGCGACCTCGCTTGGACCGGGACCTTGCGCAGACCTCCTGCCAGTAGATCCTGCCACGCTGCGCCAGTGGGCCGGTCATTTGGCATCGCGGATCAGACTCCTCTCCAAGACCGAGAGCGCTACCGGTGGTCCGAGCGCCGGCGCTCGGTCAGTCGATCTCGCAGCCCACGGGGTGGTTTCTGTGGGTGCATCCGGCAGCGTACTCGGCCGGGGTTCGGTAGCCCAGCGCCGAGTGCCGGTGTCGGTGGTTGTGGTCGTCTTTAAAGTCGCCGATGACCACGCGGGCCTCGAGCAGTGTGGGCCAGGCGTTGCGGTTCAAGCACTCGTCGCGCAGCCGGTTGTTGAACGACTCGATGTACCCGTTGTTCCACGGTGCGCCGGGCGGAATGTAGGAGATCCCCACCGACCCTGCACAGAACTCCCGAAGGGCCTCTGAGATGAACTCAGGGCCGTTGTCCATACGCAGCACTATCGGCGGGCCATCCCAGATCGCGAATGTCTTCTCCAACTCCTCGATCAGGCGCTCGGCGGTGATCGAGCGGTCCACGATGTTCAGCAACGACATCCGGGTGTGCTCATCGACCATCGACGCTATCTTGACCTTCTTGCCGTCCACCGTGGAATCGAACTGAAAATCCAACGCCCACAACACTTTTGGTGCATCAGCGACGGCAATCGGCACCGATGATTGGCCCGCTCGTTTCCGCCGCGGCGCGCGGCGAACCTGCAACCCTTCCTCTTTCCACAGCCGGTGCACCTTCTTCTTGTTGATCTCGATGCCATCGTCGAAGCGCAGGTGCGCCCACGCCCGGCGGAACCCGTGCCGCGGATTCTTGCGGGCATAGGTGCGCAGCTGCTCGCGCAGTGCGGCGTCGGGATCGGCCGGTGTCTGCGCCTGCGGCAGGCGTCGATACGCGGATCGGGAAAGCCCAACAACCCGGCACGCCATGCGCTCTGACATCTTCTTGACGTCTTTGAGCATGTCGATGGCGGCGCGTTTAGCTGTTGGTCTCAGAATTCTCCCTTCGCGATCTCCCGCAGCGCGTCCTTCTCCAGTTCGGCGTCGGCGAGCAGGCGTTTGAGCCGGCCGTTCTGCTCGCGCAGTTCCTTGAGTTCCTTGGCGGCGTCGCCGTCCATGCCGCCGTACTGGCGGCGCCAGTTGTAGAAAGTGGCCGCCGACACCTCAAGATCGGCAGCGATCTCCTCACCGGTCTTACCCTCGGCGGCCAGCTCGTCGGCCCGGCGCAGCTTGCGCACGATGTCCTCAGCCGAGTGACGCTTGCGTCCTGCCATGTTCTTCATCGTCCCTTCTCTGCCCTCATCAGGGCAATCAGGACTCTAAAACAACCTGGACCGGTTCACGGGGGACACGCCACCCTGCGTTCCCCCTCGCGTTACCGGAATCCGGTAACGCCGCCGGGTCAGTCTCGGGGTATGTTCGACCCAGCAGACCAGGTCCCCCACTGGACCGTTTCGACGATGCAGCGGTCGCCGCCGAACCCAAGTTGGCCGGCGCGGCGATCCACTACGCAAACCTCGGGATCCCAGTTTCTCCCTATGCACCGAGCGGAGTTCAGCCCCTCACGCCGAACCGCTTCCCCGATGCGAGTTCGAGTT
Organism: Gordonia humi; assembly: GCF_014197435.1. NCBI lineage: Bacteria > Bacillati > Actinomycetota > Actinomycetes > Mycobacteriales > Gordoniaceae > Gordonia > Gordonia humi. Next base: position 85,993 of record NZ_JACIFP010000003.1, on the reverse strand, counting down.
TCGGGACAGCGCTGCGGCTAGTGCAGTCGGTAGCCGCGCAGGTCCTGCGCCTGCCGGCGGGCACGATCCGTACCCTCGGCTGGGCGGTGAGCGAATTCCGCGTGGTGTCACCGACAGCGATGGGGGTGAGCGCGATCAGCGGGGCGCTGGGCGACGCTCGCCGATCACGGAGGTCGTCGTGGAGGTGCCTGCGGCCTACGCCCACGGGTGCTGAGCGACTCCATCAGATCGACCGCCGCCGGCTGCGATCGGCACCGCACCTTCGGCCGCACGGAGACGACGCGGAAGTCACTCGGAGTGTCACGTCGTCCTCGGGTCGGGACCGGCCTGAGCGCGTGTCAGCGAGCGCCTTGACGTGCCGCGTCCTGAACACAGCCGTCGATCCCCGCGGTGGCCGGTCGTCAGCCCGAACCACTCCGCCAGCTCCAGATCCGACCGGTGCGCTGGGGGTGAACCAGTCCACCGACTAACCTGACGACAGGGCCAGCGCACCCCCGCCGCCTGCTCGCTCCAGGGCCAGCCCCGCGAAGGCCCATCTACGCGCCCCGGTGGATCGACGACGATTTGAAGAGCAACGACCGACCCATGCGGCGGGAGCAGTCCCGCATCCATCCGACACCGAGACGGAGCTCTATCCAGCGCGCGCTCAGGGGAGGGCAATATACTTGGTTTCGAGGTACTCCGCAATCCCCTCGCTTCCACTCTCGCGGCCTAGGCCGGATTCTTTGACGCCACCGAACGGAGCGGCGACGTCGGAAATGATGCCTCGGTTGATACCGACCATGCCCGATTCAATCGCCTTCGACACGCGCAGAGCACGATCCAAATTCTGTGTGTAGATGTAGGCGGCGAGACCGTACTCGGTGTCGTTGGCGGCGGCGACACCCTCAGTCTCCCCGTCGAAGCCGACGATTGCGGCGACGGGACCGAACACCTCTTCCTTGACGATGCGGGCGTCGGCGGTGACATTCGTCAGGACCGTGGGCAGGTAGAAGTATCCGATCTTGCCGAGCTGGGCGCCCCCGGTTTCGATGACGGCGCCCTTTTCGACCGCGTCGGCAACCAGACTGTCGACCTTGCGGAGTTGATTGTCGCTTATCAGTGGACCGACCTGAGTGCCCTCGACGTCGCCAGGACCAATCGACAGTGCCGCCATTCGCTCGGCAAGCTTGCCGCTGAACTCGGTCCGAATTGCGTTGTCGACGTAGATGCGGTTCGCTGCCGTGCAGGCCTCACCGGTATTGCGCATCTTGGCTGCTACCGCCCCATCGACTGCGGCGTCGATGTCAGCGTCGTCGAACACGACGAACGGGGCGTTTCCACCGAGTTCCATCGATGTGCGCAGCACCCGGTCTGCGGCGAGCTTGAGCAGCGTCTTCCCGACCGCCGTCGATCCGGTAAAGGTGAGCTTGCGCAGCCGCGGATCGGCCAGCATGGGTGCGGTCAACTCCGACGCCTGCGTAGTGGGAAGTACCGAGAGCACACCGTCGGGAAGGCCTGCATCGCGGAATACTTCAGCGAGAAGGAGCATAGTCAGCGGCGTCTCGGCGGCAGGCTTGACGATGACCGTGCAGCCGGCGGCGAAGGCGGGAGCGATCTTCCGGGTTCCCATGGCCAGTGGAAAGTTCCACGGGGTGATCGCCAGCGTCGGACCGACCGGCTCTTTGGTAACCAGGATCTTGCCACTTCCCGACGGCGATTCGGTGTAGCGGCCGTTGATGCGTACGGCTTCCTCTGAGAACCACCGCAAGAATTCGGCGCCATAGCTGACCTCCCCATGGCTTTCAATGAGGGGTTTGCCCATCTCCAGCGTCATCAGCAGCGCGAACTCGTCACGCCGCTCGACCACGACTTCCCATGCGCGGCGCAAGATCCGGGAACGTTCCCGGGCCGGAGTGGCGGCCCAGTCTTTCTGAGCGGCCGCTGCTCTATCGAGGGCTGCGGCGCCGTCAGTGGCGGTGGCGTCAGCTACGACGGCTAGCACATTGCCCGTTGCTGGGTTGACCACCTCAAAGGTGGTGCCAGTCGAGCCCGGGAGCTGTTGGTTGCCGATCCATACCGAGGTGGGTACAGATGCGAGCAGAACAGATCCTGTGGTCATGATCCTGTCTTTCCGGAGTAGTCGATCAGTAGTGACTGTTGAACTGGCGGACAGCCCAGAACGATGAAGGGGCCATCACACGTGTTCAGCAGCGAGGTCGATGACTTGACGTAGCGCGTCGCCCGCTTCGAGTGCGTCCATCGCCTCGTTGATTTGGGAAAGCTTGATGTGGGCACTGATTAGTCGATCAATGGGCAGTCGACCGTCCAGGTACATCTGGGCGTATCGCTGAATGTCTTCGGTCGGATCTCCCGAACCCATGTAAGAACCGATGAGTGACCGGGTGTCAACGACTAGTGAGAGCGGCGAAATTTCCATCCGGGTCGTAGGGCTGGGAAGCCCCACGGTGACCGTTCGCCCGCCTGGGCGAGTCAACTTGATGGCAGTCTCGAGAGCACGGGTGCTGCCGACGCATTCGATGACCAGGTCGTACTGGCGTTCATGCTCGGCAATCTCTGCGGGGGTGGCGACCAGCGTCGCCCCGTACGCGGGGGCAAGGTCCAGTTTGGAGGTCAACATATCGACTGCGAGCATTTCCGCGGGGCCGACGGCCTGCGCCACCAACATCGCAGCTAGCCCGACCCCACCGACTCCAACCACTGCAATTCGCTCGTTGATGGCCATGCGACCGGCGTTCAAAACTGCGCCACCACCGGTGAGTACAGCGCAGCCCAGGAGTGCACCCACCGGGGCCGGCACATCCTGAGGTATGACAACGAGCGAAGAGGTGTGAACGACGGCATGGGTTGCAAAGCCTGAGACGCCGTTCTGGTGGTGGACATCGGTGCCAGCACGGTGCAGTCGCCGACCGCCGCCGAGCAGGCTACCCGCAGCGTTTGCAGCCGTGCCGTGTTCGCATGGCTCGAAGTGTGGCGCCTGGCATGCCCTGCAGTCTCCACATCGAGGGAGAAAGATGAGGGCGACGCGATCGCCGATCTGATAGCCGTCGACAGCGGAGCCTAGTTCTTCGATCACGCCGCACGCTTCGTGACCGAGGACCATGGGAACAGAGCATTCTCGCGACCCGTTAACTCGTGACAGATCGGAATGACAGACACCTGCTGCCTCCAGCCGTACCAGCGCCTCGCCGGGCTGTGGAGAGTCGAGGTCGATGTGGTCGACCGATATTGGGCGACTCTTCGTCCAGGGAGATGGATCGCCGATTCTCTCCAAAACGGCGGCACGGGTCTTGATACTCATCAGATTCCTTCGGTGTCTTTCGTAGAGAGGCCGGTGACCGGCCGGGAGCCAGGCCGAGACATACATCTGGAGGGATCGAAGGCGCCGCGGACGAGTACCGGTTGTGGTGCGGTGGGAAGGCGGTGGGACCACGTCCCGGCGTGCTCATTCGGGTGGGCGCGGGGATGAGAACGCCGGGACGACTACGCGACAGGACTCGGCCGGCTTCTCACTGCGGCAGGCGGGTCACGGATCCGTCTTGTGAATGGTCAGTTGGCGGCTTTGATCTCGGGAAGCAGCAGGTACGGAGGGTCGGCGGGATCGAAGTGAAGGTGATTGACGGTGTCGAACACTTCGGCCGGGCGGTCGGCCGGGTCGGTGTGGGTGAAGGGGCCGACACCTTGGGTCGTATACATCGCGTCTGCGATTTCGATCTCGGAGTTCTTGTAGTCGCGTCCGAGTACGACGAGGTCCAGTCGGTATCCGGACGGAATCACGATACTCGTCGGCCAGATCTCGATATCGAGCGTAACTGGCACACCCGGCTCCAGCGGCTGCGGATCCTTATGTGTGTGGTAGGGGCGGTAGGGGGTACTGCGGTCCGGGTCGAGTGCCCGATGAGATGCTCGCAGCCAGCCCAGACCCACCGGAACCTTGGGATCATTCGACCCGATGAACGTCACCTCTTCACCCTGTGGGTCGAACAGCTGCAATACGACGAACACATCTGCGTCCACCGTCGACGATGACAGGCTCAGATGCAGCGCGGCATGACCGGTGAACTCGCGGGCGTGGTCGGCGACGGGCAGTGAGAACCGGACGCCCTCGCCCATGGCGTGGTATGCGACGGGTTCTGCGGACTTCGGTTCGTTCGTCAGGGCATTTTCGTGTGGGTCGAGATAGAACTTCGTCCACACGGTTCCGGGCAGCGGCCAGGCGTCCTCGAACCGGGACGTGAACTTCTCGCCTGGGTGCCGTACGAGCACCTCGACAGCGGGGCGATCGAGCCAGCCGTTGTCCTCCTTCTTGAGGAAGGTGCCGAAGAATTGTTTTTGCAGTGCGATACCACGATCGGTGTAGAAGGGCGAAAAGTGTGTGTCCCCATGCATTTCGAGCCACTTCTGTGTTGAGCCCGCTGCGACGAATCCTTCGACGTTCCCTCGCGTGTGCAGTCCCATTCCACCCCAGTTGCCTGCAGAGAACAGTGGGACTTCGATGCGAGAGAGATCAGGGGTCCGTTCAGCGTAGTACGCGCCATCGAGCTGCCGGGCCTTGACGTTCCCAGCCGGATCACCCCGGTTCTCCCTGAGTTCCTGTTCCGACAGCTGATCGTCGCCCGCAACCGGATAACCCGTATTGGGGTCGATGAAGCCGCGCCCACCAACGCCGTGCTGAACGCGGACCACCTGCTTGTTGAACCATCCGTCGAGGAAGTCGTTCATGATGCCGCCGTGCCGCACCTTGTCGCGATAGTAGTCGGCAAAGCCTTCCCAGACACAGATCGCGGCAAGATGCGGCGGCCGCAGAGCCGCTACATGCCACTGATTCACCGCGTAGTAGGAGATCCCGAGCAGCCCCACCTTCCCATTACTCCACGGCTGGACACCCGCCCACTCGATGCAGTCGTAGAAGTCCCTCGCCTCGATCTGCGACTGGGGGTCAAGGAACCCTGGGGACCGACCCGCTCCTCGTGAATCCACCCGGACGCACACGTAGCCGTCCGGAACCCACTTCTCAGGGTCGACCAACTCCCAGTTCTGGTAGCGGTTGGACGTATTTTCCGCAATCTCGGGGAACGCTTCGACCATGTCACGCCAGTACGAAGGGAAGCCTTCTTCGAAGTGCAAACCCTTCCCGTAGGGCCCCATGGCAAGGATGACCGGGTAGTTGCCGGACTCCTGCGGGCGGAACACATCCGCTCGCAGGACCAAACCGTCGCGCATCGGGACCTCGACGTCCCAGTCGATTGTCATGTCAGTACTCATCGTTGCTGTATCTCTTTCATTTGACGATTGGGCGCAGGCGAATCGCGAAACTCGCCAGCTCGAGCGAAGGCCCGATCAAGAAACCAGGTGCGCACTTCACGCAGCCACCATCGACCAGGCAGGCGCGCTAGCGGACCTGGACACTCTCTGCGTCATCAGCGGTCTCGTTGGCTTGCCCTGAGGAGACGACGTCCTCGAGCTTTCCGCGAGTTTCGCGAAGGAACAGGAAGCCAACGGCACAAAGGAGGCTGAAGATGCCGAGGAAGACGAAGCCCGGCGTCAATGCGTCACGGGTAGCTTCGGGCTTGACCATATTTCCGGTGCCAGCGATGAGGGCCAGGCCCACCGGCCCGATGAGCTTGCCGATCCCGTTGGCGACCTCCCCGAGCCCCATCGCCTGGCTGCGGAGATGAGTCGGGTAAATCTCAGCGGAAGCCGGCGCCAGGTTCGCGAATCCTCCGTCTGCGAACATTGCAGCGACCGCGAGTGCCAACACGAGCGCAATGGCTCCGCCCTGGGCGGACCCGCCGGCGAAGCCCGCGATGATGAGCAGGACACCGCCACCGACACCGGTGAGGATGCCCGTAGCGCGACGCCCAATCCACTGGGGAAGCACCGAAAACAAGACTCGACCGACCAACGCGCCCAGGCTGATGTAGATGAAGAATTCCGCCGCCTTCGCCGGCGAAATGTCGAGGGCATACCGCAGGAAAGTCGGGCCCCACAGATTGACACCGTAGATCGTCGTTGCAGCACACAACCATGCCAGGATCGTGAAGGTCACGTTCCGGCGATCGCGGAACAACGCGCGGTAGCCAGATTCAGCCGGCGTTCGAGCCTGCGGTCCCAGCGAAACATCAGGGGCCTCATCGAGCTGGATGGAATGCACAGGCTGGCCAGTGAACTTGGACACCACTGTTCGCGCCTTCTCGTACTCTCCCCGAGCCACCAACCACCGCGGAGACTCTGGCATTGCGAACAACGCCCAGACAACCAAGATCAGTGCCGCGAATCCCAGTGCCGCCAGTCCCCGCCAGCCCCAGCTCGGGAGAAGAGCCGCGGAGAGCGCCGACGCTGCCATGGTGCCCACCGGTATCAACCCTGTAGTGGTGAGCGGAACCAGGTAGGTCCTGTGCCGCGAAGGCGTGAACTCCACCATGAGCGTCAGGCAGAGAGTCAGCATCATCGCTGAGCCGGCGCCGACCATGAACCGAGTGAGCATGACGAACACGACGGCACCTTCGGGCGCGAACGCTGTCGCACCCGAGAAGAAGCCTGTAATGGCGACACCAGCAATGAACGGGTACTTCCGGCCGTAGCGATGGCCCGACCATCCACCCACGAAACTCCCGGCGATTGCGCCGACACCGGCAGCGAAGTAGATCATCGCCACCTGGCCGAAGTTGAGGCCCCACTCCTCTCCGATCACGGACCCGATGAAGCCGATGACATAGAAGTCGAAGAACTCGACAGCAGAGGTAACTCCGACTAGGGCGGCAAGGTTCCAATACCGCCGCGTCAATGGAGCCCTATCAAGTACATCGAGCGCGCGGTGAGACAGCGTCGACATGGCTACTTCCTCTCGTTTTGAGTGTTGCGCGCGCAAAGGGGGCACGCCACCGTGTTCTGACCGCCCCACGGGATCTCTCACCCGGTAACGGCCTTGATGCCTGACGGTCGCCGCCGCTGTTGCCGCCCCGGACGGGGTAATGCTCGGCAGTCGGCAACCGGCTGCCATCAGCGCCCTGGGGAGCCATCACATGTCGACAACGAAATCGCTGTTAGGGCCACTAATCAGCCTTAGAACGACGCCACCACCATGACGGGTGCCACAACTGATCCCCTGCGTGACCGTGCTCCCTGTCGCGTCAGTCACGATACTGAGACATCGTCTCATTTGCAATACTCTGATGAGACAGTGGCTCACTTCTGCCGGGTGCGGAACGCTCAGATCCGGAAAGCTGGTCTTCTAGCACGACCACTGGCATCAAATGCCAAAAGAGATCTCGCTGCTCCCCCAGCCTCAACACGTGCGGTGCGGCGCCGCGGCGAGGCCCGGTGGCCGGGCAAGGCCGACATCTGCTTGCACCGTCGCGAATGCCGGGTCGCCTGCCCTCAGGGCCGATAGGCGACCGCCGGGGTCTGCGCGGAGAAACTCGGGAGCCAGAAGCCGCAAGTCCGGCGCTTTGGTCACGTGAGCGCGGGATACCCAATGATCAAACGACTGTAGGAGCCATCTCCAACGCGGGCCTGCTGGTGCCCTGACGAGGTGCGCTACCGATCACGTTCGCCCACACCATGAGTGGGAAGTCAGAACGGCCATCGAGGTCCCGACACCCGAGATGGGACCTATGGGGCAAACTCTCGCCCTACGAGACGGGCTATTCGGATTCGAGTGAGCGGCTTCCTGACCGCCTGTGTTGTCCCTCAAGTTCCTGGTCGAGCTGCTCGAGACTCTTACCCCTGGTCTCCAGGCCGAAGAACACGAAGACCAACGCGCAAAGCAGGTACCACGCCGCGAAGTAGATGAACCCGGCGCCGAAACCAGCAACTTCCACCTCCGGCTTGACGAGGTTGCTTGATCCGAGGAGCAGACCCAAGCCCAGGGGGCCGATGACCTTGCCGATTCCGCCGAATCCGTACGCAAACCCCATTCCTGTTGTGCGGAGTGCGCTAGGCCACACCTCCCCAGAGTATGGACCGACTACTGCGAACCCGCCCTCACCGAAGAAGTACGTGATGATCAGCAGGAGGAAGAAGATAGAGACACCGCCCAGGTACGCCTGGTCGTACACCGTGGCCAGGACCAAGAAGGAGGCGGCCGCGAGACCAGCGAGCGCTCCCGCACGTCGGCGACCGATGGCCTCTGCGAGGAATGCGAACCAGAAACGGCCAGCGAGCGCTCCAAGAGTCACAAAGACCATGTACATGCCTGTCTCTGCAGGTGAGATTCCCAGGACCATGACCAGGAGGGTGGGCGTCCACAAGGAGAGTCCGTAGTATCCGGTTTGCATGCCAAGGTTTGTGAGAGACGAGACTGACAGGCTTCGCGGATAAGCGAGAAGACTCTTAAGACCAACCTTCTTCGTCGCGTTGTCCACCGGAACCTCGCCCGGGTCAGCCGACACGGCATCAAGAGGGACTTCGAGTGCCCACGCTATTGACCGGCGCGCTGCCTCGGGCCGTCCCTCGCGGACGAGATAGCGGGGCGATTCAGGAATCGACACACGCATGAAGAAGAGAATTCCGCCAAATGCAGCGGCAATCGCCAGGATGCCGCGCCAGCCGATCGCGTCAGATAGCAACCAGACGAGCAGCGAACCGAGCAGGAATCCCACAGGGATCGCCGACGTGACAAGCCCGGTGACCCGACCGCGCTTCGCCGCAGGCATGAACTCCTGCACTAGAGGAAGATCAACGACGTACAAACCGCCAGCACCGAAACCGACCACCACTCGCAATAACGCGAGATAGATCCACCCGACGGATGCACTGTCTGGGGTCAGCGCCAACGCCCCGGTGGCGATCGAGAACACCGCGATGGTGATCACAAACACCGGCCGGCGGCCTATGCGGTCTGCAAGGCGCCCGAAGTAGAAGGCTCCGACGATTGCGCCGATCCCGGAAGCCAACAGGATCACGGACGACTGGCCGAAGCTGAGCCCCCAGTCGCCCACAAGAAACGTGAGGATTAGCCCTATAAGAAAGTAGTCGAGGAACTCAAGGCAGACCGCCCCGGTCGAGACGAACGCAAGCCTTCGTTGACGTCCGGTCAAGCCCGGCGGACTGTCCAATTGCTGAAACATGTTCATCGAGAGTCCTCCTTGAGGAGTTGTTGAGAAGACGAAGGGCGTCGTGCGCCCTCACTCCTCCCACTTGAATGCGTCGTCCATCAGCTCGACACACGGCCCTAGCGGAAGCCTGACTGCGCAGAAACCTCCATCTTCGATGCCGGCCACCGCGCGATGCGGCAAGCAATTCGCTACAGCGGGGCGCCCAGAGCAGCGAGCCGTTGGTGTGACCACAGTCTCACCGCCGACCCGACAGGAACAATGTCAGCAGCCACACTGTCCAGCGATCTTGATTGTGCTGACAGCCATTCGATTCCATGTTCCGCGGCCAGCTTTGCTACGCCCGAGAGCACGTGGCGCCAAGCCCGATCCACATCGCCGGTGGGCTCGACCGCCGTTGGCGAACCCCGCGCATCGAAAGTGGCGAGTGCTCACGAGCAGGCGCTGTGGCCTGCTCACGCTGCATACCTGCGCACAAGAAGAGGTGGCATCCCAACCACTGCCAGCAGATCAGGCCCTCTCAACATCCGTATGTCCGTCCCCACATTCTCAACAGATCACTTGTGTTCTTGTGGACATGGCTCACACGTCGGTTGTTCGGCACTGTAGAAGGCAGATTTGACTTCATCGGCTATTCACTTTCGCCGTGGTCGCCTTCGGTCCCTGGCGTGCCACACGGGAACTTGCATAAGGCGAGGACACGTCGACCGACGAAGCAAATCTTCAGCGCCACTTAGAAAGGTCGTCAGATGACGGAACTACGGGACGATGCACAGGGGCAGCAACTGCCCACGACAGAGGAGGAGTCCATCGCACTCGTCGACGAATTGTGCCTGCGATATAGGAACTGGGGGCGATGGGGACACGATGACCAACGCGGAACCCTCAATCTCATCACCCCGGAAGCGCTGAGGTTCGCTGCCACCCTGATCCAAACCGGGAGGGTCGTTTCCTGCGGCCTTCCTTTCAACAGTGATGGTCCACAGAGCGGAGGGTTCGGAGGCCGCACCAACCCCGTGCACTCAATGCTCCAAGATGGCGGTGACATCGCACTGGGCGCTCAGGACGACATTGCCCTTCTGCGTTACACGGACGACGCCGTATCCATGCCACTGCAGTGCGGAACGCAGTGGGATGCGCTGGCGCACATCTTCTATCGGGGGAAGATGTACAACGGCCACGGCCTCGACCGTGTGACTAGCACGGGCGCCACGGTCAACAGCATCGATCAGATCGCGGACGGTGTCGTGGGTCGCGGTGTCCTACTGGACATTCCGCGTCATCGTGGCGTCGAGTGGCTCGAGCCGGGCGAGGCGATCGACGACGTCGAACTCTCCGAGTGCGCCTCGGCTCAGGGGGTGGAGATTCGTTCGGGCGACATCGTCCTCGTTCGCACGGGTCAGATCGCGCAAGTGCGATCCACAGGTTCGTGGGGGCAGTACGACTCCGGGCCGGCGCCGGGACTCGGCGTCTCGGCGGCTCACTGGTTCGCATCGAACGAGATTGCAGCCCTCGCTACAGACACCTGGGGTGCGGAGGTTCTACCCAACGACATCCCAGGCGTATTCCAGCCGCTGCACTTGATCTTGCTGGTCAATGCAGGGATGACGATCGGCGAGATCTTCGACCTCGAAGGACTGTCTGCCGCGTGCCGGGAAGAGGGGCGCTATGACTTCTTCTTCTCCGCCCCGCCTCTGCCGATCACAGGAGCGGTAGGCTCACCGATTAACCCGCTGGCGGTCTTCTAATGAGCGCATTTCAAGCTGACAGCGTTGAGATCACTGTTCTCGTCGAAAACTGGGTCGACATGCTTCTTCCCGACCTGGACTTCGGTGACGGCGGGCACTGTGTACGCGCCGGCCTCATCGAACATTTCGATCAGCGACGGATCCCACCACAGGCGGAAAACGGAATCAGTCTCCTGGTCACCGCACGACAGGGGCGCCATGCGTCAACCGCGCTGTTCGATGTCGGCCTCACAGGATCCGTTCTGATGCACAACCTTCGGGTGCTGGGAGTTGACGCCACCAGCATCGAACACGTTGTGATCAGCCACGGCCACCCCGACCACTACGGCGGACTCTACTCCTTCCTCGACGCATTCGATCGAACCATCCCTGTCGCCACTCACACGGATGCGTTCCTTCCGCGTTACGCCGTCATGGGCGACGGCCGCACATCGGCCTACTACAACCAGACCTTCACACTGGACAACGTCGAACGCCACGGCGGACGCCCGGTGTTGAGCGGCGGGGCACTGGATCTGGGCTGCGGAATGTACACAACCGGATACATTCCGCGGACGGTGCCGTTCGAAGGCCCGGTCGAACCCTCGGCGCCGCACACTCCCGGGCTCTACCAGGTCCGCGCTGACGGAAGCTACGGCCTCGACGAGGTCGTGGACGAGCAAGGACTCGTCATCGACGTCAAAGGAAAGGGCCTCGTCGTCCTCACCGGATGCGCGCACGCAGGAGTCCTCAACACGATCGATCGAGCACGCGAGATCTGCGGCCCCAAACCGGTCCATGCAGTGATGGGAGGGTTCCACCTCGGGTTCCCGACCACTCCCCGCGCGAACGTGGATCTCACACTGGACGGGATGAAGGAACGCGAAGTGGCACATATCATTCCGATGCACTGCAGCGGACTGCACACCCACGCAACGTTCCAACGCGATGCACCCGAACGCTATCTCCAGCCTGCGGTCGGCACAGTGCTGAGGTTCGGCAAATGACCCCGGAAGCGGGTCCACTCGCCGGCCTGCGAGTCGTCGCATTAGAGCAGGCCGTCGCGGCACCCCTATGCTCAAGACACCTGGCCGACCTCGGGGCCGACGTGGTCAAAATCGAACGACCAGGACGGGGAGACTTTGCGCGGGACTACGACACCTTCGTAAAAGGCATGGCCTCGCACTTCGTCTGGCTGAACTACGGCAAACGCTCAGTGGTCCTGGATCTAAAGGCCGCAGAGGGGAAGGACAAGCTCCTTCACCTGCTCGAGGATGCCGACGTCTTCTTGTCCAATCTCACTCCCGGCGCTGTCGAACGGATCGTGTCGAGCGACGAACTGGAGCGGCTGAACCCGCGTCTGGTGACGTGCCAAATCAGTGGGTACGGACCTTCCGGCCCATATCGTGACCGCAAAGCCTTCGATCTCCTCGTCCAGGGAGAAGCGGGAGTGACGGCAAACACCGGGTCTCCAGGCGCGGCCGCGAAACCTGGAGTCTCGCTTGCTGATCTGGGTGCCGGGGTCTACGCCGCGACTTCAATCCTCGCGGCGCTACGAGCTCGCGACATCAGCGGGCGAGGTGAACACGTGCATGTAGCGATGTTCGACGTGCTTGCTGAATGGATGAGTCCGTTACTCCTCGCTCATCGTGAGGGTGGTGTCGACATCGCACCGGCCGGAACTAGGCATGCGACCATCACCCCTTACGGCCCGTACGTGACGGCAGATGGTGTCACATTGAATATCGCCGTGCAGAACGACCGCCAGTGGCTGCTCCTGTGTGAGGTCCTGGAGTTGAGGACACTTGCCGAGGACGACCGACTTGCGGCGAATTCTGGCCGTCTCGCGCGCCGTAGTGACGTAGAGAGAGCTGTTGCCGACGCGGTCATAGAATGGCCTTCCTTCACTCTCGAGCAGGCACTGGACCAGGTAGGTGTGCCGTGGGGAAGGATGAACGGGACGCCCGATGTCGCCAACCATCCGCAACTTGAGGCTGGCGAACGATGGCGCCCGGTGTCCTTGCCTGGTGGGGAAACCGTCTCCGTCCTCGAGTCACCATTCCGGGTCGGCCGGTATCGGGATCAGGTGACGCCTCGGGTGCCGGGCCTTGGCGAACACACTGAGGAGGCGCTGCATGACTGGTCAGCAACAAGAAGTGGTGTCAATGGCTGAGTTTCTCGTACACATCCGTGTGCAGCGCCCAGCGGGCGTCGACGACCAAGACTGGCATGCAACCCTCGCCGACGAAGCGCGAGTCGGTGCGGACTACCGCCGCCGCGGCGTGATCACTCGTATCTGGAGACTCCCCGGAACGACATCGAACGTCGGCGTATGGGCAGCCGCGGACGCCACCGAGTTGCACGAGCTGCTGTCGGCGCTTCCCGCCTTCCCGTACATGACGATTCAGGTCGATGCCCTGGCGAGCCACTACCTGGAAGAAGAGGCGGCTTAGCCAGCCTTGGTCGCTCGTCCGGTACGGTGCGCTCACCGTCCACTCGTGAGAGCACCGTACCGGACATAGAAATATCGCTGAATTACCAGTCAGTTGGAGTGTGGATGCGTGACCTACGAACTGCAGAGACCTTCTTGTTCGTTCCAGGAGACCGACCCGATCGATTCGACCGTGCCGCCGAGTCTGGCGCCGACGTAGTCATTCTCGATCTCGAAGATGCGGTGGCGCCAGCAAACCGGTCGGCGGCCCGAGAATGCGTTCGGTCTTGGTTGAAGGCCGGTGGGCGTGCACTCGTACGCCTGAATCCGAGGGGAACAGTCGATCACGAGCCCGATCTCGACGCCCTACGCTCTGTCGTCGACCACGTCATGCTGCCCAAAGTCGAATCAGCGGCACAGGCAGAGGCCACCGCAACTGCACTGGGGGCCCACACCCGTGTGATTGCGCTGATCGAGACCGCCCGAGGGGTACATGCCGCGGACACAATTGCCGCGAGTGAAGTGGTCGTTCGCCTCGCCTTCGGGAACGTGGATCTCGCGATGGATCTCGGTGTCGAACCCGATGACTGCGAGGCCTTACTCACTGCACGGTCTTTGGTCACCCTCGCGTCGGCTTCTGCTGGGCTTTACGGCCCAATCGACGGTGTGACTACCCACTTGGACGCCCCAGGCCTAGTGCGATCCGATGCCCGGTATGCCGCAACACTCGGCTTCCGGGGAAAGCTCTGCATCCACCCACGTCAGTTGTCCTCCGCCCGAATCGGATTGCAGCCTACGGCAGCACAGGTGGAATGGGCGCGAGAAGTCCTCGAAGACGCGCCCGACGGACAGGCACGTGCGGTAGCCGGAGCCATGGTCGACCGTCCCGTCGAAGAACGCGCCCACGACATTCTGCAGCGCGCGATGGCGCACGACTGAAAAGGGAATGTGTTGGGCATTGCGCATTGTCGAATCCCGGTCACATACTCGGACAAGATGTGAATTTCTGTTCAGAGTAATGCAGGTCCACTACGTCGAGCGCCGCCGTCGAGCGCTCGACGTAGTGGTTGGTTCCCACAACTCGCTCCTCTAGGTCAGCCATACTTGCCCCGACTGAAGGCGAAGGCCCTCTATGTAACCGGGGCATCTACCGCCCGCGCCACATCAAGCAGCATCAACGCAGAGCGGACGTCAAGAATAGACTTGGGCGACTTCAAGTCGAGCCCAGCCAGCATCTCGATGCGCCGAAGACGCTGACTCACCGTGTTGGGGTGCACAACCAAACGCGTTGCGGTTGCCTGCCGGTCGAGGTTGAGGTCGAGGTAGATACGTAGAGTACGGACCAGATGGGTTCCGTTTTCGGCATCGTAGTCAATGACTGCACCGAGAAGGCGGTCGGCATACCGCCGTAGAACTACAGGTTCAGCGAACTGCAGCAGAATCCCGACAGCCCCCAAATCTTCCAAGGACAGCAAATCAGGGGCCGATTGATCTGCCGAAGCGAATGACAATGCGCCCCGCGCGACTCGATATGCATCGGGTATCCCGCTGTCTGACAGTTGAATGGCAACTACCCTGGCGATGGCGTGGGAATCCGCCAGTTCAACCGCACGGCGCAATATGCGCTCTCCTGTTGGATCCGTCATATTCTCCGGCCACAGGGCTACGACAGTATCGTGCACTGCTGCGATCAGTGGCCTGGGCCGAAGATGCGACGTCATACGAACGGCCTCAGAGGCTGCTCGTACAGCCGTCTTCTCGACCGAAAGTGAGCCTGGGCGCGGCGCAGTCGCGGAGCTGGGACCGACTCGGGCCTCGGCAACCAACATGCGATGGCGAAGGCCGAGATTATGGCCCATGAGGTTTGCCCGATCACGGATTGACCTAGAGCCAGAATCAGCGCCGGCAAGAAGCTCTGCGAGGAGCTCACCCCGCAAGGCTTGCTCAACCTCGGCCGCCGTCCGCTGTCGTAAGACTTCCAGAGCCAGAACTACCGAGGCGTGCTCGGCTGCCCGCACACCAAGTTGATCCAGTCCCTCTGCCCGGCCCAGCAGCCAGACCGTCGCCACCACATCGCCGTTCAAGAGAACATCGATGACCGCGTGCCGACCACGGGTCCGCACCAGTCGGCTTCCGTCGTTCCTCTCATCGACTCTGTCGGCTCGCACTTCAGTCTGCCAGCCGTCAACTTCAGGCCGATCCTCGCCTGTGGCGCTGAGAACTTCATCATACGGATCGAGGATGACTACATCGCAACCCAAGAGATCATGCAGCGCGATCGCGATACCGGAGACGCCGCCGGATCGGACGGCTACCCGCAGGAGCCGCTCGTGAATCTCCTCGGATCGAGCGATCAAACGATGCTGCTCTCGCAGGTCGTCGACAATGCGCGCAGATGTAAGGGCGATGGTGGCATGTTCCGCGAGGAGGGAAAGCTGTTCGACCTCGTCGGGCTGGAACTCGTGGGCGCTCGCACGATAGCTATTGAGTGTTCCGATCACCTCACCCGCCGCACGCAACGGAACCGACAGAATAGACCGGTATCCCTGTTCTCGGGCAACGTCGGTCCACATCGAATCCGGTTCGGCATCAACATCGACAATCGCGCACGGCTCACCGCTGAAGAACGCTCGACTCGCGGGCGCACCCTTCCAACGATCGACATCAAGACGAATGGTTTGACCGTCGTTCACGTGCTGGACGTATTCGGCTGGGAGTCCGCTCGCGCCCACGATTTTCAGGTACTTGCCAGCCGCGTCCGGAACCATGACTCCACAGAAGTCAAGATCGAGGAGATCGCGCGCTGTCGCGGCGATTTGATCCAGCAACATCTTGAGGTCGTGACCTGCATTGACCGCCGATGTCAAGACACCAATCGCCGAGAGCCACCGACGTAACTCGGAGGTCATGGACCATCACCTCCGAGGTGTTACCGAGTACATGCTGAGACGGGAATGAATGTTAGCAGCGACAGACGCCCTGCCACTAAGTTGCCGCACGATCTGCCATGCGGCACGGCCTAGGTTCCAGCGCGAACCCGAGAACGGGCCGGAAGGTAACCTGGACCAACGAACCTGACAGCGGGGACATGACCGCCGGCAATCGGGATGCAACTGATTTGAAGAAGGGCACCGAGATTGGGCTCCGAAGTCGAACGCCCGGTACCGAACAACGGTACGCACCGGATAACGACGTTGCTGGCGCTCATCGGCCGTACCGAAGGAGGCATCGGCCCGCGAGAGGCTTCACGCATCACAGGGATCGACCGTTCCGCCATCAGCAGGATCTTCAATCAGCTCGAACTGCTCGGATGGGTCCAGGAAGTCGGCGAGCGCGGTACCTACACCGTTGGGCCCGAGATGTTCAGCGTCGCGGCTGCTGTCCGTGAGCGCGATTCACTCGGGCGCGCCGCTCGACCACTGCTAGAGATGCTCACCGACCGCTTCGACGAAACCAGCTATCTCGCAGTCCGCCATGCGGACCACTTGATATTCGAGGACAGAGTCGACTGCACACAGCGACTCCGATACGTCGTCGAGATCAACGAGCCGTTCCCAATCATGACCGGAGCGGCGGGGCGCGCAATCTTGTCCGCTCTGCCCCGCGACGAGGCTACCCAGTTGATCGCATCTGCCCTGCCATCAGCCGTCTCATCGACCACCGCCGACTTCGAGGAGTACCAATCCGAGCTTAATCGGGATCGCAGTCTCGGATACGCATACTCAAGGGGTGGAAAATGGGTAGTCGGAGGGGCAGCGATTGCCTCGCCCGTCTTCAACGCAGCTGGCAGCTGCATCGGGGCACTAGTTATAAGTGCGCCAATCGATAGGCTTCCCCCCGACGTCGCCGTCACGCTTGGACCCTCTGTTCGGAGCGCCGCGAGGGACCTTTCGCACCGACTCGGATATGCAGGTCAGCCGTGGGGAGAACACGACGGATGAGCCCGCACTTACGGGTGGGCCTTGACCCTTGATCGTGGACACAATGTCGGTTCGGTTATGCCGCTTCCGCGAGCGTAGCGGAGAGAGCGGCTTCGTAGGCGTTCGGGCTGATGTTGCCGATCGCGGAGTGGCGCCTTCGGGTGTTGTAGCGGTTCGCCCACCGGAACACCGATCGGTATGTAGTGGCCTGGTCGCCGAACGCCGGACGGCCCTCGAGGAGTTCGCGTTTGAGCGCGGCGTTGAAGCTCTCCGCGAGTGAGTTGTCGGCACTCGACCCGACCGCACCCATGGACTGGATGACCTTCAACCGCTTGCAGAGGTTGACGTAGGCCTTCGAGGTGTAGACGCTGCCGTGGTCCGAGTGGAACACGGCGCCGGCCAGGGAACCCCGCTCACGCACCGCGGCGCGGAGAGTGTCCTCGACGAGTTCGGTGCGCATGTGGGCGGCGATCTGCCAGCCGGTAAGCTTGCGTGAGCCCAGGTCGATGCAGGTGGCGAGGTAGAGGTTCGAGCCGTCCGCGATCGGCAGGTAGGTGATGTCGCCCACGTAGCGGCGGCCGGGCTCGCCGACGGAGAAGTCGCGTTCGATGAGGTCGGGGAACCGGTGCCCGGACTGGTCCGGGATCGTCGTCTTCACACGGCGACGCAACCGGATCCCCGCGAACTGGTGCTCACCCATCACCCGCGCGACCCGCTTGTGGTTCACCCGTTCGGCCGCGGCAACGCCCTCGTTCAGGTCGGCTGTGACACGCGGTGCTCCGTAGGCGCGATCGCCGCCCTGTTCAGGGTCCTGCACTCGGCGGATCCGCGCCGCCAGGGCCTGATCCGCTGCGGCTCTGGCCTCCCGCCCGGGCGCGGCGGCCAGCCACGCGTAGAACGAGGACCTCGCGATCTCGATGACCTCACACAACCGCTTCACGCCGTAGGCGTCCTTGTGGTCCTCGACGAACTGGAAGCGGTTCACCAGTTCGTCTCCCCGGCGAAATACTTCGCCGCCTGACGGAGAATGTCCCGCTCCGTCTCAAGCTTGGTCCGCTCGGCCTTCGACGCTGCAAGCTCGGCCTCCAACCGCACGATCCGCGCGCCCTGCGACTCCGGCCGCGCCCCGGCCACCGGCGGTGTCGGACCGTCGGTCGTGGCCCCGGAGCCCAGCTTGTCGACCCACTCCTTCAACGCGCCCCGGGAGATCCCGAGGTCACCTGCGATCGCCTTGAGCGCCGCACCCGGCGTGGACTCGTACAAGTCCACCGCCCGCTGACGGAACTCGTCCGTGTAGTTCTTCCTAGCCATCCCTTGGATTCTCGCTTCCTCAGCACCGTGCTGGAATCAGCGTGTCCAAGATCAGGGGTCAAGTTCCAAGATCTGGCTCGCCCTCATCCAGCTCGCCGCGGACCTGACCGCGTGGACCCAAATACTCGCCCTGACCAGCAGCGACGCCCGCACTTGGGAACTCAAACGCTTGCGGCTACGACTCTGGGCGATCGCCGCCCGCTCAGCCCGCCACGCCGCACCCAGCACCTGCGCTACGACCGCGCCAGCCGGTGGACCCCCGTCCTGCTCGCCGGACTCCACCGCCTCGACACCTACCGATCCTCCGCCTGACCCCCAGCAACCACGTCCTGACCAGCCGACCTGAGGAACACCCCGCCGGAACCGTGAAAACCGGCCACCACCAGCGACAACGGTCACCTCGTCATACCCCGAACATAGAATCCGGGCCAGCCCAACCAATCCGAACCCTTCAGGCCGGGATCAGCACCTCATGAAATATCGAGGCTAGGCGTGCGTTCCACCGCTTCTCGGGTGCGGGTGTCTTTGCCGTCGCTGCATAGATTCACGATCGCGACGTTCAGCTGTGTTCAACTTCTTCGGGTCCGCGAGGAGGAGATCTCGCACCGGCCCATGTGGGAAGAACTCGGTGGCGGTCTTTGCACTTGGAGGGCAGCGTCAAGCGGCCATCACAGGTCAGGTGCTTCTGGGTCAGGTTGGGTGATGGCAATATCTAGGAGCGGAATGTATTGTTGCGCAGCGTGAATGTCTCTATCGTGGATAGAGCCCTGGGATGTGACCCTCGGGTATGACACTTTGATAGCCCTGATGTCGGGCAGTTCGAAGAGCTTGATGTGCGAGTGGTCTACGCCGTAGAGATCTGCGACCAGTTGCCGCGTGATTGCACCGCTGCGGACTGTCGTTGCGTACGCTTCGTCGGTCGAGAAGAACAGGTCGATGGTGATCCAGAACGGGCCTGCGTTCTTGGATCGGATCTTGGTCGCCACCTGGCGCAACGGAAGTGTGTTGGGCATCATAATTCCTCGGTGTACTTGATTGGGAACAGCTCTGTCGGTGAGCTGACCTCCACAACGTGATTGAGCATGAAACTGTAGAGCGCACCGCGTTCAAGTTCTGCGGGTGAGGACATGAACGACCAGCTCGGTAGGGAGTCAGCCCCAGGGAGGGGGTGGTGAAGCAGGCGGGGATTGGCGAGTTTCGCTACAGCAGTAGCTGTTTCTTGGTCTTGGGCTGTCGCGCAGAAGACGAGGCCGACTTCGCGGGGAGGATCGCCAGAGGGGTCACTCTTACCCAGCACTGCATTCCAGCCGTAGGGTCGCATCTGGATGTCGTACTCCTCTTCCGCGAGACCGAGGACTTCGGGTATGCGGCTGTGGAGATACTTCTCGAGCGAATCGATCCACTCGTCGATCCTGGCGAGCAGATCAGGATCTCGTAACCCGACGATGCTGAGCGTCTGCGCGCCCACGACGCCTGACCCTTCGAGCTTGACAGTGGGACTTTGAAATTCGAACTGGGAACCCTGCACGAAAACCCGACGGTCATCGAGCGCCGAGTACTCTGCTCGAGAAGTGTCGAGCGTGCCGGCGGGCTCACGAAGACGGTGTGGGTCGGTGTTCTCATAGAGCATATGGGCGGCGACAGTCTGGGGAGTGCACATAAGATCGGTGTCGACCGGCTCAACGACGAAACCTTCCTCACCGATATGGACAACAACTCCGCCGATTCCATTGCCCGTTGTGCACAAGCTCCCGCACTCGGCGATCTTGCTGGCATGCCAGGTCGGCCCAAACGGTTTGCCGCGCATCAGCGGTACCGCAGCAATGACCGCACAATCAGTGGCTCGTCCGGCAAGCACGATGTTCGCACCACCGTCGAGAGCTTCAGCGATGGGCTCGTGACCCATCAGCCCGACGATGTGGGCGCACCCGTCGACGGTCTCTTCTGTGATCTCTGCGGCCGGCGCGAGCGGATGAATCTGACCATCATGCAACCGCTGTTTGATCAGATCCTTACCCTGTTCGCTGTAGATACGCGCCACACGCCGCCCGGTAAGCTCTTCCTCCTCAATGACCTGCCGGGTTATGTCATAGAGCCATTCGACTCCGTTGTCGGTACCCGAGGTGCCACACGATCCGACAATGACGGCAATATCCGCTCGTGCAGCGCCTGTGAGGATCTCCCGCAGGTCCCGTAGAACCGCTGCGCGAGTCGTCTTCGGCTTGGACGCGCCGAGGTAGTAGGGCCCGGAGTCGGTGGACCCGCCATCAACGGCAATGACATCAACGCCGAGCGTAATGCCCCGCGAAATCGTGTCAGCGGGGAAACCCGCACCGAGCATTCCGGTAGGGACGAGAACACTCACGGGATCGGTCAGAGGGAGGTTGTGCACGAGAATGAACGCCTCTCGAATAAGGGCCAACTACCACGTTGCCGGCAGCGGCTACCCGAAGAAGATGTCTCCGGGACTCGGAATGAACAGTACAACACTCTGCTATAGCAAAGTCGGGTTAGACTGTCACAGTGGGACGATCCCGAACGCGAAGACGGCGCCGGCCGCGACGACTGAGACCGCGAGGGCCCATTTCAGGTTCTTTCGCACGATCTCCCCGATGTCGAGGCCGGTGAGTCCGGCGATTAGCAAAAGTGCGGGAACAAGCGGGCTCAACGCGTGGATAGGCCCGGCGAGAAGTGCTGCGGAAGCAGACTCGAGAGGGGTGAGGCCGTGCTGCACCCCAACCTCAGAGAGGATGGGCACCACTCCAAAGTAGTAGGCATCGGAGCTCAGGAAGAACTGTCCGGGGAGGGCAAGCAGTGCCATCACCGGGCCGAAGTGTCCATCGAGCGACGAGGGAATGATGTTGATCAGGCTGTTTGCCATCGCGTCGATCATGCCGGTGCCGGTGAGGACGCCGGTCAGTACGCCGGCTGCGAGGATCATGGTGACCACGGTCAACAGAGTCGGCGCGTGTTTCTCAAGACGCTCCTTCTGCTGAGACGGACGCGGGTAGTTGACCAGGATGGCGATCGCGAAGGCGGCCATGAACAGGACCGGCGCCGCGGCCAGTTCGGTCACGAGCGCGACCAGTAGGGCGATGGTCAGTGCGGCGTTGAACCAGATCAGGCGTGGTCGAATGGTCTGCTCGTTGCCGAGTAGTCGCGCAGGGTCCACCTCGCCATGCAGGTCACCAGCAGCAGGGGTGCCAGGCCCACCGGCCGGCACGATGTGGCGGCGATCCGACGCCGACCATTCGAGCCGTCGCCGTTCGCGCATACCGAGCACGAACGCGACCGCAATAGTGCAGGCGGCCATGACCAGCATGGCCGGAATCATCGTGATGAAGAGCTCTTGCGGGTCAAGCTTGAGTGCAACGGCGACTCTGGCGACCGGGCCGCCCCATGGAGTCAGGTTCGTCGACATAATCGCCAGCGCGAGGACGCATACCAGGTGAACGACGCGAATTCCCAGGCGCTTGTATAACGGCAGGAACGCGCCCACCACGATCAGGATCGTCGAAGTGCCTTCGCCGTCCAGCGACACGACAAGCGCCAGAACTGCAGTACCCAGGAGAATCCGTAGGGGATCTTCTCCCGTGACGGACAACACTTTTCGGATCAGCGGGTTGAACAGACCCGCATCGATCATGGTGGAGAAATACAAGATCGCGAAAGTCAATAGCGCTACGACCGGCGCAAGATCTTGGAGGCTCTCGATGACGTATCCACCGACATCCGGGCCAGCCCCCATGGCTACCGCGAAGGTAAGTGGCACAACAATAAAGGCCACCATCGGTACGACTTTCTTACCCATGACCAGGGCCATGAAGATACCGATCATGGCGAAGCCGGCTACGGCCATCGCGCCTCCTCAGGAAGTACGCCGAACCAGGGTCAGACCCGGTACACGGCGCGTAACAGTGAAACGTGAGACGGCGAGGTAACTGACCGCCGTGGTGACAGATAGCACACCACACCCACGGCCAATTATGCAATAGCAAACGCTTCCATAGTTTCATCTGTGCAGCTCAGAGCCGTACTTTCGATTTTCGTTTTGCTATAGTGGGACTTCGCCAATCGGAAGGATGACGTGGCCGGAAAACTTGCTGCTGTTCAGGCGGGATCAACACTGGCCGAACGCACGTACCAAGCTCTACGCGACAGCATCGAACTCGGCCGCCTCCTGCCAGGCGAGCGCATCACCGAGCGCGCGCTCGCCAGCAGCCTGGGCGTGAGCCCAACCCCCGTACGAGAAGCTATACGGCGCCTTGAACAGGAACGCCTCATCGAGCGCACAGGCCCGCGAACCGTGCGGGTCTCACAACCGACGACCGAGACCCTTCATGAACTCGCATACACCGAAGCATGCCTGCGGGCGATCGCCGCCCGATTCGCAACCACGAAGATCTCAGACTCGGAGGTCGACCACCTTCAGCAGGTTGTCGACCGAATGGAGAAGGCCGCAACGGCAGGAGAAACACGGGAGGTATTGCGGCTCGCAAGTGAGTTCGATCAGAAGCTGCAAGATGCAAGCGGCAACGAAATCATCACCGCGCTGGCCGCCAATGTCACCGCGTTCGGACCATCCCGACGATGGCGAGCAGTCAACGAGATCGTTCAGCACGACCAAACCACCATGATGAAGCGCCTGGACGACCACCGCGCAATTCTCGATGCGTTACGCGCCAAGGATGCAGACAGGGTCGAGCACACTGTGCGGCAACACATTATGTCCGCAGCAGACTACTTCATCACGGCAGCGGTGCCCGAATCGTAAGATTCCGGTCGGTGATCAGTCACCCGTTCGCATCCCGCAGCTAGGGCGTGTCTCCCAAATGCTGTAGCCAGTTGAGGATGGCGTTCAAAGTGACGCCGGCGCGGTAGGTGATCGCGAGTTTGTCGTAGCGGGTGGCCAGTCCCCGCCATTGCTTGGACCAGGCGAAGGAGCGCTCGACAACATTTCGGTCCTTGTAGCGTTCGGCGTCGAACGACGGTGGACGGCCACCATTGCGGCCGCGTTTCTTGCGAGAGTTGACCTGGGTGGACTTCTCCGGGATCACCACTGCGATCTGCTTGCCTCGCAGGATGGTCCGGTTGACGCCAGTCGCATAAGCCTTATCAGCCAGGACCGCGTCCGGGCGAGTCCGCGGCCGACCGGCACCGATCCGCGGAACGTAGATATCGGCGAGGACCTCGGCGAGCATCGCCCCGTCGTTACGTTGACCACCGGTCACGATGTTCACCAACGGTCGTCCCCGGCCGTCCACGGCGCGATGAATTTTCGTGGTCAACCCGCCCCGCGACCT
The DNA here is from genome assembly GCF_014197435.1 of Gordonia humi. Lineage (NCBI taxonomy): Bacteria > Bacillati > Actinomycetota > Actinomycetes > Mycobacteriales > Gordoniaceae > Gordonia > Gordonia humi. The sequence goes on along the minus strand of NZ_JACIFP010000003.1, from coordinate 62,245 downwards.
ACCGATCCCGTGACCTGCGGGTTCACCTCCGTCAAGGGCGAGGTTCTTGTGATTCGATGCTGCCCCCTGTGTCCTGATCCGGGCGCGGGGTGTTTGTCGCATGCTGATGCGCACGCGCGATCGTCGCATCCACTGACAGGTTCCAGTCGATCCGCCCAGCCGCATCAGCCTCGGCGAGCACGTGTGCCAACACACGGTCCCACGTACCGTCCTGGGCGTAGCGGCGATGCCGCTTCCACACCGTCTGCCACGGCCCGAACACCTCACGAGGCAAGTCCCGCCACGGAATACCCGTCCGGTACCGATAGGCAATGCCCTCGACCACTCGCCGATGATCACCAAACGGCCGCGCTGCTCTACCCACATTCGACGGCAACAGTGGTTCGATCCGCGCCCACTGCTCATCGGTGAAGACCTGATACCTCGAAGACGTCATCGCCACCGAAACAGCATGCCCGCCAAGCACCCCCACACTTAGGAGACACGCCCTAGAGGTCGCACAGCAACCAAGCGAGTTAGCGCTCAGCGTGGACTGGGCGCCACTCCCAGGAGGACCGGATCGGCGAGCACTAGTCCATCAAATGTCAGGATTAGCGGACACTCGTTCGATCGGGGCTGGTGCACGAGTTGGTGACATCTGATCTGGCTTGCCCTGCCGGGGCGGCCTGGAAGGATGTTGTTGTGCCCAAGCCCTATCCCCAGGAGTTCCGCGACGACGTTGTTCGCGTCGCTCAGAATCGTGAAGACGGTGTGACGCTCGAGCAGATCGCCGCCGACTTCGGTATCCATCCCATGACGTTGCAGAAGTGGATTCGCAAGGCCGACGTGGAGGCCGGGATCAAGCCCGGCACGACCGCCGCGGCATCCCAGGAGCTCCGGGAGGCCAAGCGGCGTGTGCGACTGCTGGAGCAGGAGAACGAGGTCCTGCGCCGCGCTGCTGCCTACCTGTCCCAGGCGAATCTGCCGGGAAAAGGTGGTACCCGCTCGTGAGCGAGCTCGCCGCTGACGGCATCCCCGTCACGGTGGCGTGCCGGGTACTCAAGATCGCTCGTCAGCCCTACTACCGATGGCTCAAGAACCCGGTCACCGATGCCGAACTCGCCGAGGCGTACCGGGCCAACGCCCTGTTCGACGCGCACCGAGAGGATCCGGAATTCGGCTACCGCTACCTGGCCGATGAAGCTGAGACCGCGGGCGAGAAGATGTGCCGGCGCACCGCCTGGCGAATCTGCTCAACCGGTGGCTGGACCAGTGCCATCAGCAAGAAGGGCCGCGGCAAGCATCGCAAGGCCGGCCCACCCGTGCACGACGATCTCGTCGAGCGAGACTTCGCCGCCGTGGGCCCGAACGAGCTGTGGCTCACCGACATCACCGAGCACTGGACGGCGGCGGGAAAGCTGTACCTGTGCGCGATCAAGGACGTCTATTCGGGCCGCATCGTCGGGTATTCGATCGACTCCAGGATGAAGTCCTGCCTGGCCGTGGCCGCACTGAACAGCGCCGTCGCCAGGCGGGGCGACGTCACAGGCTGCGTCCTACACAGCGATAGAGGATCTCAATTTCGCTCGAAGAAGATGCAGAAGGCTATCACCCGGCACGGCATGCTCGGGTCGATGGGAAGGGTCGGCGCTGCCGGGGACAACGCGGCCATGGAGAGCTTCTTTTCACTGCTACAGAACAACGTCCTCGACCGCCGATCCTGGGCCACCAGAGACGAGCTCCGGGCCGCCATCGTGCACTGGATCGAACGCACCTACCACCGCCGCAGACGACAAGACCGCCTCGGCAGATTGACCCCCATCGAATTCGAGACAATCATCAACCACGAGGCCCCTCAGGCCGCGTGACTAACCGTGTCACCTAACCGTGCATCAGCCCCCTTCGTTCTCTGTGGTCGAGAACTGTGACGTGATCGGGAACCACTGCGCCTGGCCGAGCTCGTCGCTGACGACCACCCTAATCGCGGTCGGGCCGCCGGGCGGTCGCACGATCGCGATGCAGTTCGACACCGGGCGCCGTCGGCGGCCGCGGTTGGACTTGCGGTCGATCACTCCCCCACCTGCTGTCTCTACATCTTCGGTCACAGATCTTCCTTTCTGCGGACAGCTTCTGGCTGTACCCACACCGGGACTTGTATCCCGGTTCGGCCGTTCGCGCTGCGTAGTTCGATGTGCACTATCGCCCTCCACTGGCCGTCTGAAGGTCGCACTGCCGTAAGTAAGTACCCGTCCACGGCCGGTTCGACGCGGATACCGGCGGCACGCACGCGCAGACTCGGATGCGTGGGCGAGGAGCTGTAGCCTGGCTGTCCGATAACAGGGTCGATCGAGCGCATGGAGATCGATACCGGCTCCGGCGGATCGTAGAGATGGATGACCCTGCTTCCGGTCTCCCACTGCAAACGAAGCGGTGGCCCGGTCTGCGACGAGATGCCACGGACCGGGCCACCACCTTGCTTCTCATTCACCTACACACTGTATCGAACACCCATTCGATTAGTCAGGTACGCGAGCGCCGCGTTAGCGCAGTTCTATACCTAAGTGGACTGAACATACCAAGGGTAGCTAGGGAAGCTAGCCACGCTTGAGGTCGTGTTTGTCGATGTATTCGAGGATCGCCGCATCGATCACTGATTGGATGCTGGCTTTCGATCCGCTGCGGTACTCGTGAACGATGATGGCTTCCCCTAGAGCACGCCTGGTACTCGGCCGCATCTTGGTGTTGAGCTGATCGCTGAACCGCTCTACCTCTCCCCCGCCGTCCGACGGGACCTCGGCAGTTGAGTACGGGCGCATCGGCTCTTGATGCCCAGGAGCGCTACGTGCGGGTTCGGCGCCAGGGCGTTCAGGAAGATCCTCTGCTGGATGCTTGGTGATGCGCGAAATTGCAGGCTTGCGTTCGACGGTCATGCTGAGACCTCCTGTCGAAGTTCCTGGAGGAGATCGTCGTACGCGACTTGAAGGCGGAGCGACTTCCCTCCTTTGTGCTTGTGTATCGGCGTTCGGGCGCTATGCGCGTCCTGGCGTGCGGCGAGGTCCGGGATGACCGTCCTGGCGACGAGATCGCCAAACTCGGAGCGAAGCTCGCCCTCACGGAACGAGTGCTCACCTGTCCCCCGCTTTCGGCTGACGACGATCTTGTCGAACGCGAGGCTCGGGTTCGGCCGTCGGCGAACTAACTCGATTGTCTCTGACAGCTTCACAACGCCGTCGACGGCGTCGATGGTCGGCTCTGTCACCGCGACAACGCCGTCGGCAGCACAGAGGACTGAGAATAGAATCTTGCCCAGCGAGGGTGGGCAGTCAAATAGAACGAGTCCGTAGCTGCTCAGGTCCACCCCTTCGAACGCGATGTCAAGGCGGAAAATCAGGTCGTTTGACCCGTCCGACTCGATATTTGCGAGCTGGGAATCAGTCGGGATCAGGTCAACGTGATCCCACTCGGTTGCCACGATAGCCTCGGCAGCTCTTCCCGTTTGGGTTGAGTTCATGAGGTCGAAAGTCGTCAACTGTCCCTCCTCGAGGCTCGCGGACAGTCCGTTGGTGCTGTTTCCCTGGGGGTCGGCATCCACGACCAGCACGTCAATACCTTGGGCTGCAGCAGCGGACGCAAGCCCTAAGGTCGTCGCGGTTTTACCGACGCCTCCCTTTTGGTTTGCAAAAGCAATCTTGCGTGGCTGCATTACCGATGCCTCCTTCTAGTTTGAATCGCTACTCAATCGAGGCTCGCTCGACGGGCTATGGCAGACACTCTAGCGTACCTAGGTACAGATGCAATAATAGGTGTGCTAGCTACGCTAGCTATATTCATTTTCCCAGGCAGCCGAGTGAGTCGGGGCACAATAGCTAGGTTAGCTAGCTAAGATAGTACAGCTAAGTTAGTGACTGCATCGGACGACAGGCTCGGCTTCAAGTCCAGAATCATCGATGATCCAGCCGTACTCGCTGCATCGTCGGCATCCTGCGATCAATGTGCGCCGAGCCTGGGCCTCAGTCTCTTGGGCGAGGATGGCGGCTGCGGGTCGGTCGTCGAGGTTGTCCTTACCGTGCCATTTGAGGATGCCGGCGAGGAGTTTGATGGGGTGGTGTGGGTCGGTGGCGATCCAGTGTCCGGTGATGCCTCGGTAGTCGCGGATGAGTTGGTTGATGTCGGCTGATACCCAGTTGTGGGCTGCTGGTGCGGTCAGCAGTGGTGCCCAGCCTTTGGCCGAGTGTCGGTGTGCCCAGCGCGGTGTTTGTGGGTCTGAGAGCCAGTGAGCGGCGAGTTTGACCGCTTGTGGATCGACTGCACGATGTTTCCGCTTCGACCCAGCCCTTTCGTCGGTGCTGTCGCGCGGAGCGCGGCGCTTTTCTTCACAGGCGGAGCCTGTGTCGTGCTCTAGTGAGTGAAATCTTTCGTGAGATAGGGCCCTAAAGGGACCCCTTCGGGGATGGGGTGTCACCGACTTGTTCGGGCGGGGATCGAGGCGTTCTTTGAGCTGGTTGACCTGTGGATTACGGGGCGGGTGCAGCGCCCACACTGACGCCCATCCGCGACCTTTGTCGCGGACGCGCCAGGAGGCCATGCGTTCGCGGTAGGTGCGTTGGCGGCCGCGCATGATTTCGGTGGCTAGGCCGAGGGCTCGCATGAGGCGGGTAGCGCGTTGGATGACGGCTTTGGATAGTCCGGTGATGGCCTGGAGGGTGGCGACCGCTGGGCGGCTGCCTCGTCCGTTGGTCCAGTCGGCGAAGTGTGCGCGGGCTGCGCAGACGGCGCGGAAGGCTTTGCGGCTGACGCCGCCGCGGCCGTGGACGTCGCAGACCAGGGGACGGACGGTCCGGTAGTGGAGTTGGTAGGCGATGTCGGCTTTCATGAGCCAGTCGATGTCGGTGGTCCAGCACGCGATGCCTTGGTGTGCGTCTGGGGGGAGTGCGAGCGTCGAGGGTCGGTGGATGCCGAGTGAGCGCAGCAGGTACGGCCCGGTGCGTATCTGCCCGCGGCGGCGGAGGAGCGGCGAGGACCCGCGGTAGAGGCGGGTGCCGCACGCACGCGCGTAGAGGGCAGCCGAGCGAGGCCCCGACACCGGCATAGGGCGGGGTAGGGGAGTGGTGGTGTCGACGTCGACCACAAGGGTCGAGCGCGCCGTCGACGACACGCCGCCACGCAAATATGTGGCTACGGTTGAAACAGCATCAGGGTGCGCGCTACCCTGAGACCAGTCCGCCAAGACTGTCCCTTCGGGGTAGCTAGTCTGGGTTGCAGCCCAGACTCGATCTAATTTTCACGAGTTCCTCCGGTTTGCCCGACCGGAGGAACTCGTATTTCTAAGCTGTTAGTTGAAAGTCGAGCTCCTCCTGCTTTTTGAGTCGGTTGGGAATCAGATCAACTTGGTCAGCCCCCTGCGCGATGAGCAGGGTAATCCAGTCTGTGAGGCTCATCCCAGCATCGGCTGCGCCTTGCCGTGCTGCAGACTTGACCGCCTCTGGAACACGGAAACTCATATGTGCTGTATGGGTCTTCACCCTCGGGTCTGCCATTATCTTCCTCCTCCAAGCAGTAGCTTGCACTACAACTTGCCCAGGATTAGTGACCGACACGCCGGTGGCAGTGTGAAGGACTCGAACTTTTGGGGAGACCCCGCGGTGCGACGGTGTTGCGGTGCGCGATGATGGCGGCCGCGATCGACGGCCGGTCGTTGATGGAGGTTCGTCAGTGGATAAGCACGATGGACGTTGCCCAGCCGTATCAGATCCTGGCCGCGCACTATCCCGAATGGGCCAGCGACCTACGCAATCTGATGGACGGGGCTGATGCACGGTTAGGTGACACGGTTAGTCACGCGGCCTGAGGGGCCTCGTGGTTGATGATTGTCTCGAATTCGATGGGGGTCAATCTGCCGAGGCGGTCTTGTCGTCTGCGGCGGTGGTAGGTGCGTTCGATCCAGTGCACGATGGCGGCCCGGAGCTCGTCTCTGGTGGCCCAGGATCGGCGGTCGAGGACGTTGTTCTGTAGCAGTGAAAAGAAGCTCTCCATGGCCGCGTTGTCCCCGGCAGCGCCGACCCTTCCCATCGACCCGAGCATGCCGTGCCGGGTGATAGCCTTCTGCATCTTCTTCGAGCGAAATTGAGATCCTCTATCGCTGTGTAGGACGCAGCCTGTGACGTCGCCCCGCCTGGCGACGGCGCTGTTCAGTGCGGCCACGGCCAGGCAGGACTTCATCCTGGAGTCGATCGAATACCCGACGATGCGGCCCGAATAGACGTCCTTGATCGCGCACAGGTACAGCTTTCCCGCCGCCGTCCAGTGCTCGGTGATGTCGGTGAGCCACAGCTCGTTCGGGCCCACGGCGGCGAAGTCTCGCTCGACGAGATCGTCGTGCACGGGTGGGCCGGCCTTGCGATGCTTGCCGCGGCCCTTCTTGCTGATGGCACTGGTCCAGCCACCGGTTGAGCAGATTCGCCAGGCGGTGCGCCGGCACATCTTCTCGCCCGCGGTCTCAGCTTCATCGGCCAGGTAGCGGTAGCCGAATTCCGGATCCTCTCGGTGCGCGTCGAACAGGGCGTTGGCCCGGTACGCCTCGGCGAGTTCGGCATCGGTGACCGGGTTCTTGAGCCATCGGTAGTAGGGCTGACGAGCGATCTTGAGTACCCGGCACGCCACCGTGACGGGGATGCCGTCAGCGGCGAGCTCGCTCACGAGCGGGTACCACCTTTTCCCGGCAGATTCGCCTGGGACAGGTAGGCAGCAGCGCGGCGCAGGACCTCGTTCTCCTGCTCCAGCAGTCGCACACGCCGCTTGGCCTCCCGGAGCTCCTGGGATGCCGCGGCGGTCGTGCCGGGCTTGATCCCGGCCTCCACGTCGGCCTTGCGAATCCACTTCTGCAACGTCATGGGATGGATACCGAAGTCGGCGGCGATCTGCTCGAGCGTCACACCGTCTTCACGATTCTGAGCGACGCGAACAACGTCGTCGCGGAACTCCTGGGGATAGGGCTTGGGCACAACAACATCCTTCCAGGCCGCCCCGGCAGGGCAAGCCAGATCAGATGTCACCAACTCGTGCACCAGCCCCGACTCGCAGTCCTCATCGGTCTCGGATGTGTTCTCCACCGCGACCACGATGCTCGACCCCCTCGCTGACCCGGCGATCCGCCGCATGGTCGACGTCCCGGCCGACCAATCCATCGACCTGGAAGCGTTCGTGCTCGACGGCGCGAACACCCTGTACCTGGCGTGTCAGTCCACTCAACCCAAGGCTGCACCGATCGTCGCGGCTATGACCAGCGAGGTCTACTCGATTCTGGATCTGGCCTCTCAACGAGAGCCGAGCCTGCGCCTTACGGTTCCCGCCCGACTGGTCCTCGACGAGGTCAACAACATCGCGCCGATACCGGACCTGCCCGGGAAAATGACCGACTCCGGCGGCCGCGGTATCAGTATCTGGGCGTTCGCACACAACCGGATCCAGAACATCAAACGGTGGGGCCAATATGCCGGTGAAGAGTTCACGATCAACGCACCGAACCGGATGATTCTGCCGGGCCTGGGCGACATCGACGAACTCGAATCGGTCTCGCGTCTGTTCGGGACCTGGATGGAGCCGCAATCAGAGCGGCCCGGTGATGTCCGCGAACGACGAGTGCTCAGTCCCCAAGAGATCCGCGAACTCCCGGAAGATCAAGCCTTGATGATCTACCGGAACACCCGTCCGGTCATCGTGCACCTGCCGACCGTGTGGGACCGACCCGAGCACGCTGCGGCGGTCACCGACTCGACCGCTCTGTTCGAGCACATCCGCGCTACCGGCAACACTGACGCTGACCTGGCGGATCTGAGGACGGCAGGACAGCTGCGATGAGCATTGACGACATCGATGTCGACCAGATGCGTGCCGACGTGTTCCGGCCGTCTCGATTCTGTTGGGACAGTCTCGACCGGGTCGCCGCGGCGCGTCTGTGGGACGAGCTCGTACGGTGGGTCGACTGGCTGCGCTACCGCTACGAGATCATCGAGAAGATCCCGCCCTGCTGGTACCGCCACCCGCGCCTGGTCGAGGAGCTGACCGCGCTGATGACCGCGCACCGAGCTGCCTACACACAGATCCACGCCGAGGGGAAGACCGGACGCCCGTACTGGCCCGACATGGCCTCCTGGCACACCCAGTACCTACGGCCGTTCCTGGCGATCGTCCGCGACTTCGGTATAGCAAGCTGCGATATCAACCAGTGCCGCAAACTCGACGCCCCGCCCTACCGCGGCCTCCCACCCGAACTCGGCGACTGGATCGACACCGACCTCGCACAACGACGCGAACCTGCACCAGCTGCGCCTGGGCCGGTCGAGGAGCCCTCGATCGCACCAGGACAGATGAATGAACTCATGATCGCGGGGAAGGCACGCCCTGCCCGAGTCGACGAGGGCGAGCCCCGCTGAATGCTTCCTCGTCGACGAGCGGTGGTGGACCTTCGATCCCGACTCCGACGAGTTCGTTCCCGCCCTACTCGATCCTGACCAGGAGGACCTACCATGACCGGCCAGATGCAGGTCAATCCAAGCATCGGAACCGATTGGACGCCGTTCTTCGACCTAGGGGCGTTGGCGGTGATCGTCGCGCTCTGCGTCATGGTGTTGATGGTGGCGCTCGTGCGGCTGCGATCTGACCGCCGCCGCTGGAACGCACTCCGGCGACGAGCCGACATACGTCGGCTGCCCGGCGGAGACCTGCATTATCTCCCCTCCGCGCAGCGCGAGCAGCGCAGTGACCTGACCTGATCGCGGCGGCGCGGTCAGTCGCGCCATCTCAGACCAGCGGTTTCCCTCTGCCGGACCCGGAAGGGTTCGGGTGCCCCAGAGGGCAGCCGCTCCCCGACGGCAGGAGGAACGGCCCCGGGCCGACGGTCACTGTTGTTCCCCGCCCGGAACAGCGACCGTATGCCCGGCACGCCTTCCTCCTGCCGTCACCACTTGTGCACTGTTGAACAAGTCCCCGAGTGGGCGCTATGATGTTGGTGCCCAGGCAGTAGCCTTCGGGAAGTGACCCGGCAGCCATCCGGACGGTTGGTGAGCCGGGTTTCGCGCATTCTGGACCAGTCGTCTACACCTCACGCACAGCTTTGATCAGTGGCTGAACGCGGCCGCGCCATTGCCGGTCCTTCGTGTAACACCAGGCAACGGCGTCGGAGATCCACAGTCCGGGTTCTTCGTGCGGGCGTCGTAGATCGTAGGACAGATTCGGTACTCCGTGATCATGCACGGCACGGTAGAGCGTTGCCCGGTCGGCGGCGGCGGCGGGATCATCACGTTCGATGATGAGTTGCGTGGCGTTGGCGGCGGCGAGGTCGGCGACGACAGCAGCCAGCGCGGCCGCGCGGGCAACGCGTGGGTCGCGATCGCGCGCCTTGTAGATCGTTACCTCAACGTCGAGTGTGCACAGCATCGAGCAGATCGCACGTCGACGAGAGTCCGACTCCTTGGTGAAGTGGATGCGACGCTGCCCCTTCATGCGCAGGTCGTTGAGCGCGCGGCGGGTCGCGGCAAGGTCTGCCGGGTTGACGACCGTGCACGCCACTAACAGTCCCTTGACTTTCGACTCGTCGACAAACCCAATCACCACGACACCTTCCAGAGCGGTTTCATTCGCACATGAGGTTACGACGCGGGTTTCCGCGCCCCGGTCAGCCGCGGGAGCATGTGAGCCGTTGACGAGCGGTGCGACTGCATGTGGCGGCCCTGGTTGGGGACTGTACGAAAAACGGTGTGTGAGGATCCGGCCTGATCCGAAAGGAGATGGCCGTGTCTGACACGACCGATGTCGTCGTTGACGAGGAGATGATGATTGATCCCGTGACCGGAGAGATCATCGATCAGAAAGAACTCGCAGAACGTCTGCTCGCGCAAGCACGAGAACAGGGCGTAAGCCTGACCGGGCCGGGCGGCCTGCTCAGCCAACTCACGAAGAACGTGCTCGAGACCGCGCTGGAAGCGGAACTGACCGAGCATCTCGGTCACGACCACGGCGGCACCCCGATCGGCGAGAACATGCGCAACGGGACCCAGACGAAGACTGTGCTGACGGAGATCGGCCCGGTCGAGATCGAGGTGCCCAGGGACCGGGACGGGTCGTTCGAGCCGGTCATCGTCCCCAAGCGTAAGTGACGGCTGGACGGTGTCGATCAGATCGTGCTGTCATTGACCGCTCGGGGGTTGACGACCGGGGAGATCGCCGCGCACTTCGACGAGGTCTATGGGCGAAGGTCTCCAAGGACACGATCAGCAGGATCACGGAGAAAGCCACGGGCGAGCTCGCCGAATGGTCTTCCCGCCTGTTGGATCTGATCTATCCGGTGATCTTTGTCGATGCGATCGTGGTGAGGGTTCGTGATGGGCAGGTCCGCAACACGGCGTTCTACGTCGTCATGGGTGTGACCGTGAACGGGGAACGCGAGATCCTGGGGATCTGGGCCGGTGAGGGGGCGGAGGGCGCGAGGTTCTGGTTGCAGGTGTTCACCGAGTTGAAGAACCGCGGTGTCGAGGACGTCCTGATCGCAGTCCGCGACGGGCTGAAGGGACTCTCCGAGGCGATCAACACCACGTGGGAGCAGACGGTTGTGCAGCAGTGCATCGTGCACCTCATTCGTAACAGCTTCCGTTACGCTGGCCGGCAGCATCGGGACGCAATCGTGAAGGCGATCAAGCCGGTTGCACGGCCCCGTCCGAGGCTGCGGCGAAAGACCGGTTCGCCGAGTGGGGCGACCGGTATCCCGCGATCGTGCAGCTCTGGCGCAACAGTTGGGCGGAGTTCGTGCCGTTCCTTGAGTACGACGTCGAGATCGAGATCCGCCGGGTGATCTCCCGCGACCAACGCGATCGAGTCGATCAACGCCCGTTACCGGCGAGCCGTCCGTGCCCGTGGACACTTCCCCAACGAGGCCGCCGCGCTGAAATGCCTGTATCTCGTGACGAGGTCGCTTGCCCCGACCGGCGGGGGGCAGGGCACGCTGGGTGATCAGGTGGAAGCCCGCACTGAACGCGTTCGCGATCACCTTCGCCGGACGGTTCGAAAGAACCACCCACTGATGAAGACTGCCGGACCTCACACACCGTTTATCGGACAGACCCCCGCGCGAGTTCGTGCCTCGGTTGGTCCCCGATGTGATGCCTCTATCGGTTCCGCAGTTCTTTCAGTCCTGAATTGGGTGTGCGGTGTTGGTGGTGGTGATCTCACGGAGCAGAGCCACGATCTGAGTGCATGCGGGGGACTCCGATCGCCCGAGAATCTGCGCGATACCGACGTGGCGCACAACGGCGGGCGTGCCTAGTGGGGTTGAGTGGATGCCCGGAGCCATCATCAGTGGGGTGACAAGTCCGGGGACGGCGGCGACGCCGATGCCGGCGGAGACGAAACCGGCGATGACGGGGATGCTACTCGCTTCAGCAGTTATATCCGCCGATGCGCCGATTTCGGTCAGTGCCGCGTCGGTTAGTGTCCGGATGCTGCTGTTGCCGTCGAACATAACTAGTGATTCGCGAGCGAGCTCGGCCCAGGTCACCTGCTTTTGTGTGGTGAACGGGTGGTCGCTGCAATGTATGACGGCGAATCTGTCTTCGAGTAGCTCGGTGTAGAGCACGGAGTCGGGAAGGTTGCTGGATGTGGTGATGGCGATGTCAACATCGCCATTCAGGAGCCCTGCTAGAGCCACCTGGGCGAGGGAATCCATGATCTCGATTCGGATTCCCGGATACCGTTCATTGGCCTCCCGCACGAGCAGAGGAAGGAGAACGGCCGCGGCGGATGGGATCGCGGCGATCCGCACGGTTCCGCCCATCCCGTCGCGAAACAGCTCGAACTCCCGCATCGCAGACCGGTGACCCTCTAGGACGCGGCGTCCGAGTCTGATTAGTTCCGCACCCGAGGGGGTCGGAGTGACCGACCGTGTTGTGCGTTCGAATAGTCGGACGCCGAGTCGGTGCTCGGTGCGATTGACTGCTCGGCTGAGGCTGCTCTGAGACATGTGACACATGATGGCGGCGTCGGTGAAGCTGCGACACGCAGCCACTGCCGCCACTAACTCCAAGTCTCGCAGGCTGACTCGTGACTCCAAACTATTCATGAGTCACTGATATTAATCGATGCATTTCTTGCGCAGTGGATGCATTTATATCTTCCTAGAATGTTGTCTAGCCCTCGAACCTGAGTGATGCGGTTCACTAATCGTGAGCTGCGCTGGATGACTCACTGGTCTCGGGTCAAGGAGTATGAAGAGAAGGCGAGGAACCTGAGGTGTCAAGATTTGAGCCGCTGAGTGGCGTGCGTGTCATTGATTTCACCAGAGTGTTGTCAGGACCTTACGCGACGATGACTCTCGCTGAACTCGGAGCCGACGTCATCAAGGTGGAGATGCCTGCTGTTGGCGACGAGACCCGAGCCTGGGGGCCGGCGTCGGTGAACGGATCGAGCGCCTACTTCGCCGCGGTGAACCGGGGAAAACGAAGTGTGACGCTGGACTTGGGGTCGAGTGAGGGGCGGCTGGCCGCACGGCAACTGGTATCGACAGCCGACGTTCTGGTCGAGAACTTCCGGCCAGGTGTCGCTGACCGCCTGGGCATCGGTGCCGACGAGATGATGGCCGCGTTCCCTGGTCTGATCTACGGATCTATCACCGGCTTCGGTACATCTGGCCCGCTAGCTGACGCCGCCGGCACCGAAGTCATCGTTGAGGCGGAGTCCGGCTTGATGGACGTCACCGGTATGCCCGGCGCGGCCCCGGTCCGGTTCGGCGTCGCGATGGTCGACATCGCAACCGGTCTGGCCCTGTCGACCGGCGTGTGCGCGGCCCTGGCCGAGCGCGCCCGTACCGGGGTGGGACGCCGGGTGGACACATCACTCTTTGCCACGGCGGTCAGTTCCCTCGGCACTCTCATCGCGGGCTCGGCCGCCGACGGAACGACGCCCGATCGGTGGGGCAGTGGCCATCCGACGATCGTGCCCTACCGGGCCTTCGAAGTAGTGGACGGCTTCGTTGTGCTCGGGGCCACCAATGACGCGATGTTCACCCGGCTCGTCGGAGGTCTCGGCATCGACCCGGCCGAGATCGACGCCGCCTGGTCGACGAATGCCGGCCGAATCAACGCTCGCACCGACGTCGAGACCGTGATTCACCGGTCTATCAGCCATCGCTGCGCCGGCGACGTGGTGACCGTGTTGCGCGATCACGGGGTACTCGTCGCCGAGGTGGCCTCGGCAGCCGACACTGCCAGTGGCGAACAGGCGCTGGCCTTGTCGCTCTTCGAACACCACGACGGCATTCCGTTCAGCCGATCCCCGCTGTCGGGCAGTGACACCCGGCCGCTCTGGCGTGCTCCCCAGCTCGGCGAACATACGGCTGAGGTGTTCGCTGAACTGAACCGAGGGGCCGACTGCGCGAGTGCAGCGGCTCAGAACCGAAAGGGGTGACTCAGATGTCGAGGACTCTGGGACGTGCGGCCGTCATGGTCGAACATGGCGCGGACTTCGTCGTGCGCGAGTTCGACCTACCGTCCGCCGAACCGGGCGGACTGATCGTCGAGATCGAGGCCGCCACTGTGTGCGGCTCGGACGTGCACGCCTGGCAAGGACATCTCGCGCTGCCGGTCGAGCCGCCGATGATTCTAGGCCATGAGATGGCGGGCCGAGTGGTCGAGATCGGCGCGGGTGCCGAGGTGGACAGTGTCGGCCAGTCGGTCGCAGTCGGCGACCGCGTTGTCTGGTCCCATATCTCCTGTGGCCACTGCTATGAATGCACCGTGCTCGGCGACGAGCTCCTCTGCGCCGACCGGTATATCGCCTACCTGACCAGTTGCGCCGCACCTCCGCATTTCACCGGAACGTTTGCCGATCACGCGATAGTACGTCCGGCGGCGGGTCGGATCCGAGTTCCCGACGGCGTGCAGTCGGACTGGGCGGCCGCAGGCAGTTGCGCACTGCGCACCGTGGTCCGCTCGCTCCAGGTAGCCGGACCGATCGGCCACGATGACACCGTGGTCGTGCAAGGAGCTGGACCACTCGGGCTCTTCGCAACCGCGATGCTCTCGCTGCGCGATCCACGGAAGCTGGTCGTCGTCGGCGGTCCCGCCGACCGTCTTGAGCTCGCCCGCGAATGGGGCGCCACCCACACCGTCGTCGTCGATCCGGCCGAACCGCCGAAGGCCCGCGTCGACGCGGTCAGGTCGATCACTGAGCGCGGCGCCTCGATCGCCTTCGAACTGGCCGGAGTCCCAGGAGTGGTTGCCGAAGGCGTCCAGATGATGGCGCGCGGCGGCCGGTATGTGGTGATGGGGACCCTCGGCGGCGCGGCCCAACCGGTGGATGTCGCCACCATCGTTACCCGTGGAGTCACCCTCGTCGGGTCGATGAGCGGCCGTATCGGCGACTATGACACCGCGCTGAGGTTCCTTGACCGCTATCAGAACCGTTTCGATTGGGACCGTCTCCTCGGCCGGAGCTATCGACTCGACCAGGTTGCGGATGCGATGGCGGCGATGCGACGGATGGACGAGATCAAGCCGGTCATCCGGCCGTAGTCGGCACATCCATGACGCCCCACGGCTACCCCAGACGCACAGACAGGAAACTTAAGGAGAACTCATGACTGACCATTCCGTATCGGCCTTCCTCGCCGGCCTTGCAGGAGCATTGGCCGACCACAGTGTGCCGTTGCCCGGCGAGTTCGGATTGGAGATCGGCGGCCGCACCGTCGAACCGAGGGAATGGTCTACCGACCTGGACCCGGCCACCGGGGCTCCGCTCGCTCGAGTCGGCACCGCTGCCACAGAGGAGATCGACCAAGCGGTTCACACCGCGCGCGCGTCGGCTCCCACATGGGCGGCACTCGCCCCGGCGGAACGGGGCCGCCGGTTGCGTAGACTCGCCGACCTCGTCCGCGAACACGCTGATGTCCTCGCTCGGCTCGAGACGCGCGACACCGGCAAACCGATCACCCAGGGGCGATCCGATATCGCCGCAGCGGCACGATATTTCGAGTTCTATGGCGGCGCGGTCGAGGGTTTCCTCGGCGACAGCATCCCCCTCGGCGACGGTTCGCTCGCCGTGGTCGAGCGCGTGCCCCACGGGGTCACCGGGCACATCGTGCCGTGGAACTACCCCGCCCAGATCACGGCAAGGTCGGTGGCCGCGTCGCTCGCTGTCGGAAACGCAGCCGTTGTGAAGCCCGCCGACGAGGCACCGTTGGTTGCTCTGTGTTATGCACGTCTGGCTACCGTCGCGGGGATCCCCGACGGTGTGTTTAACGTCGTTCCCGGCGGCGCGAACGCAGGAGCGGCACTGACCGGGCACACCGAGGTGGACCACGTGTCGTTCACCGGATCGGTCCGCACCGGTCGAGCGGTGGCCCGCGCGTGTGCCGATCGTGGTCGACCGGTACTGCTAGAGCTGGGCGGAAAGTCCGCACACATTGTGTTCGACGACGCCGATCTGGATCGGGCTGTGCCGGTGATCGCACGCGCCCTGCTACTTCACGCCGGCCAGACCTGTACCGCGGGAACCCGGGTCATCGTCGACCAGCGAGCACACGACGACGTGGTCGCCGCCCTTCGCCCGTACTTCGAATCGGCAAGTCTGGGTCTAGGACTGACTGATCCAGAGGTCGGCCCGGTCATCTCGGCGTCTCAGGCAGCGCGCGTTCGCGATCTCGCGGCTATGGCCGAAGCAGAGGGTGCGGTCAGTGCGGCAACAGTCGCAGATGTGCCCGCCGCAGGCTCTTTCGTCGCCCCGATGCTCTTCGATAACGTCTCGCGGACGTCGACGCTGTTTCACGAGGAGGTGTTCGGACCTGTTCTCGCGATCACCTCTGTCGATGGCGAACAGGAGGCCGTCGAAGCCGCTCTCGACTCCCGTTACGGGCTCACCGCAGCGGTGTGGAGCCGTGACGTGGACCGTGCGCTACGAGTGGCGAGGAGCCTCGACGTGGGCCAGACATTCGTGAACGGGTACGCGCCGGGCGGCGGGGTGGAGTTGCCGTTCGGCGGGACACGCGACAGCGGATACGGACGTGAGAAGGGTATCGAGGCGTTCACCGAGTACACCCGCAGTCGTACCCTGTTCATCGACATCGCGAAGCGGTGACCGTGATGACCGGACGCATCGACGAGACGGCCGACCAGGGCGTGCACGACGCCGATTCACGCCTCGCCGAGGTCTGGGGCGACGTCGTCGATCGCCGCAACGTCGCCTTCGCAGTCGTGCTCGGGATCATCATCTCCGTGCCGGCGTTTCTGGGGAGTCAGGCGATCCTGACCGCGGTGATGGAGAACACGTCGCTGGCACGCACGTACGCGATGCTCATCGGGCTCGGTGCCTGCCTGTGCGTCGGAGTGGTGTGCGCACGACTGTTTCCGCCAGTGCGGATCTTCCGCGAGGAAACGATCGGGACCACTGAACAGGAGGCGGCCATCGCCGCCCTTCGCTCAGCCCCGAACGGTCTCGGCTCGGTGGACGAACTGAAACCGGACGAGTGCGCTGAGCTCGAGGCGATGGGCCTGTATGACCTGTTCGCCGAGGCTGAAGCCACGCAGAAGCGAGAACCGGCGGACAACGGCACCGAGGGCGAGGCGGAACGGTGATCGCCGACATCATTAGCGCGCTCGTTCCCGCGATCCTCGCCGGACTCGCTGGGGCCGTGATCTTCGCGCTACTCGGGCTGATCTCAGGAACTGACGAGACTGCGACACTCGCTCCGCTGACATTAGCGGTTGTTCTCCTCGGGGTACCGCCATCAGGTGTTCTCGCATTCTTCATCGCCGGCGCGTGCGCTAAACATATGACCCACGCGGTGCCGACGACCTTGCTCGGAATACCCGGCGACACCATGGCGATCGCCCTGATGGAAGAAGCCGCCCATCTGCGGGCGCTCGGCGTACCGCACGTCGCCCTACGCAAGATGATCTCCGCCGCATTTCTCGCCGCGCTACTCGCGGTTCCGATCGCAGTACTCTGTGCTGCTCTCCTGGCCAAAGTTTCCGATCCGCTACGCGAGGCGATACCCTACGTCTTCCCCGCTGTTGCCGTGGGCATCGCGTATCTCTCGCGTGGCCGATGGGCGTCGGTCCTGGCATTGGTGCCGCTGACCGCGATGATTGTCGGCCTCAACTCATTTGTCGATCAGCAGATCGACAAGACGCTGTCGATCAGTTTCTTCGTCGGACTCGCAGTCGGGCCGATGGTCGTCGACTTGGTCGGCCTCATCTCGCCATTGACTCGGAGTAAACTCCCGACCAGGTCTCGTCCGGTGTTCACCATCGCCCCCGAGCCCACGTCGGCGATCGGCGGCCGGTCACTCGCACGGCTGAATCCATTCCGATCGCTGACCCGCAGCGAGGCCGGTCTCACCGCGTCGTCGGCGGCAGTCACCAGCCTGACGTTCTTCGTCAGCCCGCTCGCGATGGCTGTTCTCGTCGGTGAGATCGTCAGCGCGCGCGCCAAACAAGCCTATGTTCGGCTGTCGCGGACTATCGCGGTCCGGAATGGAGTAACCGACTCGACCTATCTTGCGGAGACACTGATTCCGTTGGTGGCCATCGACCTTCCGCTGAGCCCGATCGCTGCCGGAGCGGCAGCGCCGCTTTTCAATGCGCCCCCGGTGTACACCGTCGGCGGCGATGGCGTCGACCTCCACAATCTGCACAGTCTGCTCACCGCCCCCGAGTTCCTGGTGTTCGCGATGATCGGCGTACTCGCGGCGGGTGCCATCGCCTTCCCGCTCACGATGCGGTACGCGCGACCCGCCGCAGTATGGGTCGCTCGCCACCTCAGCCATGAAGCAGTCATCGGCGCATTCGTAGGCCTCGTCCTCGTCGTCTCCCTCTACGAAGGCGGAGCATACGGCATTCTGGTCCTACTGAGCGTCGGACTGATCGGCGGACTGCTCAACAAGACAATAGGAATGCACGCAGGTGTGCAGTGCATGGCCTACTACATCGCGGTCCTCTCCGTTCCGGCATTCCTCGGATGAACGGCCGCATCGGAGGCGAGAACATACGCGACAGGAAACGAAGTGATCAACTCGACGTCAGAAATGCCCAAACATGTTCGGATCTACGAGGTCGGCCCAAGGGACGGTTTACAAGCAGAGAACGAGTTAGTGCCGACTGAAGTCAAGGTCGAGTTCTGTCGACGTCTGCAATCGGCAGGGGTCGATACTGTCGAGGTGTCGAGCTTTGTCTCACCGAGCTGGATTCCGCAGCTCGCAGACGCGGAGGAGGTGATCGCCCGCCTCGACCGGGATCCGGGTTGGTGGGGCTGGTGCACGAGTTGGTGACATCTGATCTGGCTTGCCCTGCCGGGGCGGCCTGGAAGGATGTTGTTGTGCCCAAGCCCTATCCCCAGGAGTTCCGCGACGACGTTGTTCGCGTCGCTCAGAATCGTGAAGACGGTGTGACGCTCGAGCAGATCGCCGCCGACTTCGGTATCCATCCCATGACGTTGCAGAAGTGGATTCGCAAGGCCGACGTGGAGGCCGGGATCAAGCCCGGCACGACCGCCGCGGCATCCCAGGAGCTCCGGGAGGCCAAGCGGCGTGTGCGACTGCTGGAGCAGGAGAACGAGGTCCTGCGCCGCGCTGCTGCCTACCTGTCCCAGGCGAATCTGCCGGGAAAAGGTGGTACCCGCTCGTGAGCGAGCTCGCCGCTGACGGCATCCCCGTCACGGTGGCGTGCCGGGTACTCAAGATCGCTCGTCAGCCCTACTACCGATGGCTCAAGAACCCGGTCACCGATGCCGAACTCGCCGAGGCGTACCGGGCCAACGCCCTGTTCGACGCGCACCGAGAGGATCCGGAATTCGGCTACCGCTACCTGGCCGATGAAGCTGAGACCGCGGGCGAGAAGATGTGCCGGCGCACCGCCTGGCGAATCTGCTCAACCGGTGGCTGGACCAGTGCCATCAGCAAGAAGGGCCGCGGCAAGCATCGCAAGGCCGGCCCACCCGTGCACGACGATCTCGTCGAGCGAGACTTCGCCGCCGTGGGCCCGAACGAGCTGTGGCTCACCGACATCACCGAGCACTGGACGGCGGCGGGAAAGCTGTACCTGTGCGCGATCAAGGACGTCTATTCGGGCCGCATCGTCGGGTATTCGATCGACTCCAGGATGAAGTCCTGCCTGGCCGTGGCCGCACTGAACAGCGCCGTCGCCAGGCGGGGCGACGTCACAGGCTGCGTCCTACACAGCGATAGAGGATCTCAATTTCGCTCGAAGAAGATGCAGAAGGCTATCACCCGGCACGGCATGCTCGGGTCGATGGGAAGGGTCGGCGCTGCCGGGGACAACGCGGCCATGGAGAGCTTCTTTTCACTGCTACAGAACAACGTCCTCGACCGCCGATCCTGGGCCACCAGAGACGAGCTCCGGGCCGCCATCGTGCACTGGATCGAACGCACCTACCACCGCCGCAGACGACAAGACCGCCTCGGCAGATTGACCCCCATCGAATTCGAGACAATCATCAACCACGAGGCCCCTCAGGCCGCGTGACTAACCGTGTCACCTAACCGTGCATCAGCCCCGGTCGGTGATGCGCTCGGTCGCATTGGTTCCCAACGCGCGCGGGCTGGACCGGGCACTGGCCTCCGGTATCGGCGAGATCGCCGTGTTTGCCTCGGCTACACAGACGTTCGCTGAAAAGAACCTAAACGCCGACCGCGACACGGCACTGCGGCGGGCATCCACCATCGCGCGATCGGCGAGCGCAGTCGGGCTTGCAGTACGCGGTTACGTCTCGATGGCATTCGGCGATCCGTGGGAAGGCGACGTCGATCCTGAACAAGTTGCGGACTGCGCCATGAGTCTGCTTGAGAGCGGATGCGATTCGATATCGATCGCCGACACCATCGGTGTCGGAACCCCCGGCGACGTAGATGCCGTCGTGGACGCGATCCTTGACGCTGGTGGCAACGCCGATCAACTCGCCATGCACTTGCACGATACCTACGGTCAGGGCTTGGCCAACGTACACACATCGCTACAGGCCGGAATCGCCGAGTTCGACACGTCCGCGGGCGGGATCGGCCGCTGCCCGTACGCGCGAGGAGCCACTGGAAACCTCGCGACCGAAGACCTGGTGTGGATGCTCGACGGGATGGGGATCGAGACCGGGATCGACGTCCACGCGCTCGCGGCAACCAGCCGCTGGCTCTGCAACCGCACCGGCATCGCGAACGCGTCCTCCGTCGCAAAAGCATTGCTTACTCGCACGGAGTAAGCCACCCAACAGTAGGCATAGCACGTGCCTCGAGCACCAGTGATGTGTCCCGAGTTTGGCGGAGTCGTCTTGCTTGTTATCAGGCCACAGTTGGGGGTGGATTAGTGTAGCAATTCGAACTCTATCGGAGTTCGCATCCCTAAGGCGGAGTGCCGTCGTTGTCCTTCAATTGCTCGTAGTACGTCCGGACGGCCCGCTCGCGGGTCTCCTGATCGAACTTGCGTGGTGCTGCCATGATCGCATTCTCCTGGTGCGTTCACGGTCTCCACCAGACCCAGGACGGTTCACGTGATCACATGTGGCGGCCTTGGTTGTGGTGCATGTCCGGTGGTGGCAGGTGTTGTTCTTGGGCTCGGCGTTCTTGTTCGACGAGGTGTTGTTGGCGTTGGTGTTCGAGCTGGGTGAGTCGGTCGATGTGTTCTTGGCGGCGGACGCGTTCGAGGCGGTCGGCGGCGAGTGTGTGTGCCCGGGTTTGGGCTGGGCTCGCGGTGGCCGGGAGCGCGGGGAGTGCTTCGTCGCCGCGCCCGTATTCGGCGTGGTAGTCCAGGAGTGCGGTGCGGGCGGCGTCCCATGCGTTGGCGCCGTCGACGCTTGCCGGTCGGGTACCGAGTTGCTGGGTGAGCCAGTGCGGCGGGTTGCGGTCGAGATCGGTTCGTGCGGCGGCGATGAGTGCGCGGTAGCGTTCGTGCGCCGTGGTGGCGGCCTCGATGAGCGTCGGGTCGTCACCGGGCAACGCGGTAGGCGCAAGTCGCGGCTGTGAGGTTCCGGCGAGTCCGCGCAGCCGTGCGGTCACCTCCGCGTCGGCGCGGGTTGTTCCGGCTGCGGCGAGTAGATGCTCGGGGGCCATACCGGTTGTCGCGTGCGCGGCCGCGAGCGCGGTCGACAGATCGTCTCGATGATCGGAGGCACCCCACCGGGTGGTGTGTTCGACGCCGACTGTGGGCGCAAGCGCCGCTAGGCGATGGTCAGCGAGTGCGGTGTTCGCGGAGTCGAGGTGGACGCGGGCGGCGTCGATGGGGTCTGCCGCGAGGTCGTCGGCCATACGCCAGTAGAGCGCGGACGCAGGTGTCTCGGTCGGCAGCATGTGGTCGGTGGCGGCGCGTTCGAGGATGGGTTCGACGTCGATTCCACGCTGGTCGGCGGTGTCGAGGTGCCGGGCGAGTTCGGGCCAGTACAGGTCATCGAGGAGATGCGGGTCGATCCGGCGTGCGGTCTCCTCCCACCGACCGGTGTCGGTGTCGCGGGAGTTGCCGAGGCGATCGGCGAGGGCGTCCTGCGCGCGCCGCGATGCGGTGCCGAGCTGAGTATCACCGAGCGGCCGGTGATCGCTGTCCGCGATGTTGTGGGCGGCGCGGAACACGGCGACGTCGGCGACCAGCTCGCGGTCGATACCAGCGGTGCGTGCCTGCCACGGCAGTCTGTGATCGGCGGCTTCGTCGCGAACCGAACGAGCGAGGTCGCCGACCAGTTCCGCGCGCCGCGCGAGGTAGTCCCCGTACTGCGGATGCTCGGCGAGGGCCGCCGGGATCTCGGGCAGCCACGGCAACGGCCCACCCGTCTCGGTGCCAGTGGTGGGGTCCAGTCGCCAGGAGATCACCGCCGCGGCGTCGGTAGCAGTGGACAGTTCGCGGCGGCCGATCGCGGTGTGCAGCTGCTCGGCCGCGTGGGTAGCGGGGTCGACGCCGTCGGGTGCCGACAGGGCGATCGCGGCCAGTTGCTTGCGCAGGGCCGGCCATCCCTCGTGCTCGGTCAGGCCAAGATGCAGGGTGTCGGCGGCGTGGTCGATCGCGGTCATGACACCGGTACCGAGGTGGGTTTCGGCGATCGCGGCGACGGCGGTCGCGTAACTGTCGGCGGCGTGCGCCAGATGCGTCGCAGCACGGCTATCGGTGCGCGCGATCGTGGACGCGGAAGTCTGACGTCCGTCGCGGTCGATGATCTGTCGGAGCATGTCGACGGCGGTCGGCGGGCGCTGTGCCCGGTCGAAAATGATCTTGTGCGGGTCGGCCTCGCTCGTACCCAGGTACAGGTGGTTGGCGTCGACACCGCGGGTCATCGCGACGTACAGCATCTGCCGGTCGAGGCTGTCCGCGCCGACGATGTGGCAGGTTCCCTGCTGCTTCCCGCGTGATCCGACGGTCATGCCTTGCGCGGAGTGGATAGTGCCGGCGTAGCCGAGTTCGCAGTGCTCGGCGACGTAGTCGGCGGGCAAAATGATGCGCGCGTTCGAGCGTTCATGCCGGACGGTCAGGGTGCCATCTGTACCGACTTTCTCGATCGTCCACCGGTAGCCGTTGCGCACGAAATCAGTCGAGGACAAGCGGAGGCGGCGATCGTTGCGGCGGGTGCGGATGGTGTCACCGACACTCGCGGCGAGACCGTCAGCGAGAGTCAGTTCGCGGGTACGTCCGGCGAGTTTGTCGCGCAAGGTCGGCGGGGTATCGGCCAGCCGGTCGGCGCGGGCACGCTGGTTCAGGGCGCGGACGGTGTCACCGGTGGGGGCCAACAGCACCGAGGCGTGCCCGGCTTGTATGTCTGTGCGCCACGCGGTGTAGGCGGCCTCGGCTGCAACGGTGTCGGCGGTGACGTGCACGCGTTGGTGGTCGATGTAGTAGCCGATCGCCTCATCGTTGCCCTCCCGCAACGCCAAGGACGCTTTGCCTTCGGTGGGGTCGGCGAACCGCATCACCTCGTGCAGGGTGAGGGTGTCGCCGAGTTCGGCGACATCGCGCAGGACACCTCCGGCCGCAACGGAGGCGAGCTGCTGGTCATCTCCTACGGCTTTGATGTCGGCACCGGCTGCGAGTGCGTGGTGCACGACGGGGTCGAGGGTGCAGGTCGATGCCATGCCGACTTCGTCGATGAGGATGACCGTTCCCGGGCCGATGGTGGTGAACCATTCCGGTGCGGATTCGAGGATGCGGGCGCGCTCGTTCTCGTCGTCTCCGGCGGCATCGAGTGCGCGCACGATGTGCGCGTACTTGTCGAGAGTGTCGGTCTGGCGGCCGATATCGGCGGCGAGTACTTGTGCGGCGTCGGCGGTCGGTGCCAACCCGATGACGGTGCCCCCGGCCGAGGTCCAGGCGTTCGAGAACGCCGACATCGCCGATGTTTTCCCGGTGCCGGCCGGGGCCAACGCGAGGTGGAAGCGGACCCCTTTGGTGGCGAACTGGCGGACGAGTTCGGCCTGTCCGGCGTTGAGCGCGAACGTGTTCGCTTCCTGTTCCAGCAACGCGATGTCGACGTGCACACCATCGATCCGCTGCCCGTGGTGATCGCTCGCGGCATCGACGATGCGCCGTTCTGCGGCCAGCACGGCCGGGCTGGTGTAGTCATCGAGGCCACGTTCGGTGAATACCGATGCGCCGTCGGCATCGCGCAACATGGCGGGTTCACCGAGGTCTGATCGGGTGCGGCTGTTGGTCAGCTGCACGCTGTGTTCATCAAGCGCTGCGGTGGTGATGTGGTCGGCTACCGCGGTAATCATGGCCGGGTCGATACCGAGGATGCGGGCTTGGCGCATGGCTTCGGCGCGGACGTGGCTGGCCTTCCATACCGAGCGGGTAGCGCTGATCGTGTCGATGGCGATCTGTCCGTAGGCGCGAGCTTCGGCGTCGACCAGTCCCGCCACATGCGGACCGTAGGCGCGGATATGGTCGAGCGCCCGGCGGCGAATCTCGTCATTGTTGGCGCACAGCCGTGCGGCCTCGACCGGGTTCATCGTCAGTGTCAGGTGCCCGCGCAGGCGACGCATCTGGGTGGCCAACTCGGGCGAGATCTCGTCTGTGGTGCGGCCCAACCCTGCCGAGATCATCGCGTGCAGTGCGGCGGGGCTGCCGAGTTGATCGAGTGCCTGCGCGTGCCAGGTGGCGCGCTGATCGGCCAGCGAGCGGGGTTCGTGTTTGGCTTCGCGGGTGTCGAGGTTGGCCTGCTGACGTAGCGCAATGTGCTCGACGGCGGTCGGCTCACGGCCGTGTTCGGACTGGAACGTGCCGATCAGCTGCGCGGTGCGGTCCTCGATCGCGCGGGTACGCGCGGACCATCGGTTCATCAGATCTGGTGAGACGCCGACAAGCTCGCGGACCGGTCGCTTACCCCGCACACCGGGGTCGCGGTCGGCGAAACGGGCCTGCGGGAACGCGGCGATAATCTCCGCTTCCAGACGAGTGTTGTACTCCTCAGAGGCCGCGACCGCGAGACGGTGCAGCGGCTTTCCGTCGAGTGCGCCCCACCGCCAGATCTTGTCGTCGCCTTGGTAATGCACCTTGTTCGAGATCGGAACGTGTGTGTGCAGGTCGGGGTCTCCGGCGCGGGAATCGCGGTGCGTGAACGCGGCCGCGATGAGTCCTTGGGCCTGCACGCGCGCGGCGCCGTTGGAACCAGTACGGGTGTAGGCGACTTCGCGTTCTAGAGATGCGAGGGTCTTTTCCACGGCGGCTTGGTGGGCGGCTTCGATCCGCTGCGCGACCTCCCGAGGAGCCACTGCCCACAGGGTCGAGACGGACTTGACGGGGGAGAAGGTGAGGTCATATCCGGCGACGGCGGTCGTCTTCTTGCGTGATTGGCGGGCGATCCATCCGGATAGTTCGCGTTCATCGATCGCGGTGCGACCGAACTCTTTCGCGAACATCTCGTGGGCGACCTGGGTGCGGATGTGGGCGCGGGTGTCCGGGTCGATCGCGTCGCTACGCCGGTTCCCGGCCTGTTCGTTGTGGGCGGCGAACGCCTGGGCGACGGCCTTGGTGAACTCGGGTGCGCCCTCATAGATCTTGAACGGGGTGCCGAGTTTCGTCGCGGCGAGCGCGTACTGCGCGGAGTGCCCGTGCTCGATCAGCTGCTGCTCGATCGCATCGGCGTTGGGGTGGCGGCCTTCGCCCCACAGGGCCTTCATGTGCTCGCTGGTGACCAGGTCACCGCGATGAATGTCGTCGAACGCGGCCAGTCCTTCGCCGAGCCAGCGGCCCGGTGCTTCGCCCTCGGCGGAGTAGTAGGACTCCAACGTGTTCTGACCTAGTTCGGTCGAATCCTGTGCTGCGACTTGGCGGGTCAGGTATTCGTAGCCGTCACCGGCGGAGAGCTTGTGCAAGCTCATCATCGCCGATCACCACCTCACCGAAATCTCGCCCTGGCCGCCCGCGGCGGTGTGTCTACCGCGGGGCCGGGATACCCCGACGATAGCAGGCGTTATCGTTTCGTGACCTTAATGCAAGAGGTGTGTGGCTGCATTTGGGTTTCGATCTGTGATCGGTACTGCTGTGACCTGCGGATACGTGTGGTCTCGATGCTGGTGTGTCTGTGGGTCAGTTCTGTGGTGATGGGGGCTGATGCACGGTTAGGTGACACGGTTAGTCACGCGGCCTGAGGGGCCTCGTGGTTGATGATTGTCTCGAATTCGATGGGGGTCAATCTGCCGAGGCGGTCTTGTCGTCTGCGGCGGTGGTAGGTGCGTTCGATCCAGTGCACGATGGCGGCCCGGAGCTCGTCTCTGGTGGCCCAGGATCGGCGGTCGAGGACGTTGTTCTGTAGCAGTGAAAAGAAGCTCTCCATGGCCGCGTTGTCCCCGGCAGCGCCGACCCTTCCCATCGACCCGAGCATGCCGTGCCGGGTGATAGCCTTCTGCATCTTCTTCGAGCGAAATTGAGATCCTCTATCGCTGTGTAGGACGCAGCCTGTGACGTCGCCCCGCCTGGCGACGGCGCTGTTCAGTGCGGCCACGGCCAGGCAGGACTTCATCCTGGAGTCGATCGAATACCCGACGATGCGGCCCGAATAGACGTCCTTGATCGCGCACAGGTACAGCTTTCCCGCCGCCGTCCAGTGCTCGGTGATGTCGGTGAGCCACAGCTCGTTCGGGCCCACGGCGGCGAAGTCTCGCTCGACGAGATCGTCGTGCACGGGTGGGCCGGCCTTGCGATGCTTGCCGCGGCCCTTCTTGCTGATGGCACTGGTCCAGCCACCGGTTGAGCAGATTCGCCAGGCGGTGCGCCGGCACATCTTCTCGCCCGCGGTCTCAGCTTCATCGGCCAGGTAGCGGTAGCCGAATTCCGGATCCTCTCGGTGCGCGTCGAACAGGGCGTTGGCCCGGTACGCCTCGGCGAGTTCGGCATCGGTGACCGGGTTCTTGAGCCATCGGTAGTAGGGCTGACGAGCGATCTTGAGTACCCGGCACGCCACCGTGACGGGGATGCCGTCAGCGGCGAGCTCGCTCACGAGCGGGTACCACCTTTTCCCGGCAGATTCGCCTGGGACAGGTAGGCAGCAGCGCGGCGCAGGACCTCGTTCTCCTGCTCCAGCAGTCGCACACGCCGCTTGGCCTCCCGGAGCTCCTGGGATGCCGCGGCGGTCGTGCCGGGCTTGATCCCGGCCTCCACGTCGGCCTTGCGAATCCACTTCTGCAACGTCATGGGATGGATACCGAAGTCGGCGGCGATCTGCTCGAGCGTCACACCGTCTTCACGATTCTGAGCGACGCGAACAACGTCGTCGCGGAACTCCTGGGGATAGGGCTTGGGCACAACAACATCCTTCCAGGCCGCCCCGGCAGGGCAAGCCAGATCAGATGTCACCAACTCGTGCACCAGCCCCCGTGACGAACTCCTATGTCAGCAGCTCTCGAAACCCGCTCTGTCAAAACCGTTTTGAAATGCCGATAACGTAGGAGAGTTTGCCAAACGTAGGCGATCATCGCTTTTTGGGTGCTGCGGCACGTCACCCCGCGCCTATGGTCGATCCGCCAGCAGTGAGACCACCGTCGATAGCGATATTGGATCCGGTCATGAATGACGACGCGGGGGACAGCAACCATGCCGCGATCTCCGCGATCTCCTCGGGTTGGCCGAGTCTGCCGAGGGGAGTGGAATCCACTCGCCGTTGTCTGCCCGTGGTGGTGGCGTTGGCGAGGAGCATGGGGGTTTCCGTGTAGCCCGGGCAGATCGAATTGACCCGCACATCGCGCGGGGCCGCCTCGAGGGCGGCGGCCTTGGTCAGGCCGACGGCGGCATGCTTTGACGCGACGTACGGCGCTCCCTGCGGCATACCGATGAGACCCGCGGCCGACGCGGTGTTCACGATCGACGTGCCGGCCTGACGCATGACTCGCAACTCGTGCTTGAGGCACAGGAACAATCCGGTGGTATTCACCTCGATCATCGCGCGAAAGTCGGTGGCCTCGATGTCGGTGAGCGGCGTTCCGAAGGCATAGTCACCGGCTGCCGCGATACCCGCGTTGTTGAAAGCCCCGTGGAGGGCCCCGAACTCCGCGACGGCGTCGAGGATCATCTGCTGTACTTGCGCCTCGTCGCTGATGTCCACCTTGAGTGCCACTGCGGTGCCACCCGCGGCGACGATGTCGGAGGCCACCGCGCTGGCACCACGAAAATCTTTGTCGGCCAAGGCGACACCCGCGCCTGCGGCAGCGACCCGGAGGGCCACCGCTCGCCCGATACCGGAACCAGCCCCGGTGATGAGATAGCAACGTCCGGTGTGGTCGTCACTCGTAGAACTGTTCCTCTGCATCTCGGTCATCAGACAAGCCAACCATCCATGATGACCTTGGGGGCCTGGGTGTTCCGTTGGGCGATACCGTTATTGATCTGCTACCAGCCGGGTACATGAAGGCCCAGATCGAGACGACGCTGCGCATCGACGGCCTTGGTTCGCAACAGATTCCCGATTTCGGCGAGGTCGGTGCTCTGCATACGAAAGATCGGCATGCACACCGACAATCCTGCGCGCGGGCGGCCTCGTGCGTCGAGTACCGCCGCACCCACCCCACCCACGTCGGCTCGAAAAGTGCCCTTGTTAATCGCGTACCCTCGCTCGCGGACCCGAACCAGTTCGGCGAGGACCGCGTCTGGGTCCACCACCGAATGCTCGGTGTATCTGCGCAGTGGCGTCGACACCACCCATTTGCGGGCGGCCTCGGGCAACAGGGCGAGTTGGGCCAGACCCGGCGACACGCAATGGGCGGGAGAACGACCCCCCAGTGTGCTCACCGAATGCACCGGCTTCGGGGAGACCAGTTGCTCGACGTAGACGATGTGCCGACCACGCAAGACGGTGAGGTGGATCGTCTCGCCGGTCGCATCTTGCAGTTCCTGCAGGATCGGGTAGAGCTGGCGACGCAGATCGGTACCGTTCTGGACCCCGGGGGACAGACTCAGAGCACTCGGCCCCAACCGGTACCGCAGCTCCTCGTCCTTCTCCGCCCATCCGCGCTCGACCAGTGTCTTGGCGAGTCGAAAAGCTGTTGCCTTCCCAGTGCCCAAGCGGTTTGCGAGCTGAGTGACGGTCAAGCCGTTGTTCTCCGCCAGCAACTCGATCACCGATAGCGCCCGATCGACCGACGACAGTGTTCGGGAGCCCGGGCTATCAGCGGTGTTCTCCATACCGGCACACCTCTCTAGTGAATCTGTTTCGCATAAAGGAACCATAGTTGAACACTGGGGAAAGTGGGCCGTAATGTCACGCCAAGCCACACAGTGTGGTGGGGCTCACTCAGGAGGCGGCCTTGGAAACAGAACACACCGCGGAGTATCGCAAGCGAGTACGCGCGGCGGGCATAGCATCACTGACCGGTTGGGCGATGGACTTATACGATCTGACGATCATCCTCTACGTCGCCACCACGATCGGTCCGCAACTGGTGCCCTCGGGCAACGACATGCTGCAGTTGTCATTCGTGTACGTGTCGTTTGCCGTCACGTTGATCCTGCGGCCATTGGGATCGGCGGTTTTCGGCGGTTACGCCGACCGCAACGGTCGGAAGCGGGCAATGCTCTATGCGGTTCTCGGTGTCGGCGTCTCGACGGCGTTGATGGGCGCGATCCCGACTTACGCCGTCGCGGGAGTGCTCGCCCCGCTGCTGTTTCTGATTCTGCGTATGGCACAGGGTGTATTCGTCGGCGGCGTTGTTGCGTCCACCCACACGCTTGGCACCGAGACCGTATCCCCAGAGCATCGCGGACTGATGTCCGGGCTGGTGGCCGGTGGCGGGGCAGGGGCCGGTGCCGTGGTGGCGTCGGCGGTCTACTTCCTGGTCACCTCACTGGTACCCGACGATGATTTCAGCCTCTACGGGTGGCGGATCATGTTCTTCACCGGCTTGGTCACGGCCGCCTTCAGCTTCTTC
Source organism: Gordonia humi (assembly GCF_014197435.1). Lineage (NCBI taxonomy): Bacteria > Bacillati > Actinomycetota > Actinomycetes > Mycobacteriales > Gordoniaceae > Gordonia > Gordonia humi. Next base: position 32,886 of record NZ_JACIFP010000003.1, on the reverse strand, counting down.
GTGTATCGGCACACCGAGGAATCACCGCTGTGGCAAGGTGCCGTGCAGGTTTCCGGGGCCGCAGCGAAGTCCTCGCCTCTCGCCGAGATCTTCGGTCGCGCCAATCGCGGACGCACATTCGTGAACATCGCGATCGCCGCCGGTGGTGCCACCACCTATTATCTGACGGTCGGCTTCTTCCCCACCTTCTACGGCAAGGGCTTGGGGATCGAATCATCCACGGCAGCAATCATCTTGGTCATCGCCAACATCGGTGTCATCGCCGGGGGGCTACTCGGCGGTGTACTCAGCGACCGGTACGGACGTCGCTCGGTCATCCTGGGAATAGGAATTCCTGGTGTGGTTATTCTGCCGACGCTCTATCTGTGGATGTCGAATCTCGGTGCCGACCAGGTTATTTCGGTGGCGGTGGCATCAACGGCGATTGCAATTGTGATGATGGCGGCCTCGGCACCTATCTTGATCTTTCTCAACGAGCGATTCCCGACATCGATCCGTGCCACCGGCACCGGATTGTGTTGGAATATCGGTTTCGCCATCGGAGGGGTGACGCCGGCGATCGTCACCGCCATCACCCCTGGTATGGATGTGGTGACCATCCGTCTCGCCATTGGTATCTCGGTCGCGGCCATCGTCATGGTTCTGGGCGCCTTCATCGCCGGTGAGACGAAGCATCTCGGGTTGGGCGAGAATGCCGGCACCACGTCGACCACCCACCACACCGACGAGCAACACTTTCACTCGCAAATCGAATCCGCACATAGGCCCCGGATTGCACCGGAAGTCCAGCACACAGAGAAGGCGACCTAATCATGCCGATCATCAACGTCAAACACGCATCCCCCCTGTCTGCTGAACAGATCGACCAGCTGATCGCATCGATCACGGAGGTGTATGTGTCGATCACCAATGCCACGGCCTCGTCTGTCCAGGTCTTGATCGACCAGACACCTGCCGAACGCTGGGGAATCGGCGGACAGAGCCTGGCCAACCGAAACAAGTGAATGCCCCACGTCATCGCGTGCCACCCACGCTCGCAACGAAGGAAATCATGACCGCACAACCGACCGTATCGGTCGCTGCAGACCGTCGTTCGACGGTGGTGTTGCTGCACAGCCTCGGAACCGACAGTCGCCTCTGGCGCCACCAGGTGGCACACCTGGAGCACAACCACCACGTCGTCGCACCCGACAGCAACGGACACGGCCGCACCCCACTCACCGGAACGGTCACCGTCGGCGGCTGGGTCGACGATCTGCACCGGCTCGTGAGCACGTGTGGTCCGGTACATCTGGTCGGACTGTCGATGGGCGGCATCCAAGCGCTCGCCTATGCGGCGACACATCCGGGCAATGTCAGCAGTGTGATTGCCGCGAACACCTTTGCCCGCCTGCCCCGGGAGGCTGCCGCGGACAGGGTGCAGTCGGCGTCCACCGCGATAGAGGCCACCGGGATGGCGGCGTACGCAACCAGGTACCTCGAGGAGACGCTCACCCGCCGAGTCGACGATGCCGACTACACGAATCTGGTCTCGGCGATCGGCAGTATGTCCGCCGCCGCCTACCTGGCTTCGGCCAAGGCGACATTCTTCGCCGACGTGACCGCCGACCTGGCCGCCATCACCAGCCCGACGTTAGTGGTGATCGGAGACTCCGACCTGAAGGTACCGATGGAACGAACCCAGACAATCCTCGACAACGTCGCCGGGTCGACCCTGGCATCCATCCCCGCGGCCGGCCACCTGTCGTGTGTCGAGAATCCTTCGTCGTTCAACGACGTGGTCACCGAGTTCATCGCACGAGTCGACGACACCTCCCGAGAGCCGGTAGGGCGATGACCACATCTGTTGTCACCGGTGGTGCCAGCGGTATCGGCGCAGCAGTGGCCGCAGCGCTGATCGCCGAAGGACACCGAGTCATCATCGTCGACATCGCCGCACCTCCCGAACGGCACGGTGCTGCGCAGTACATTCGTGCCGATCTGGGCAGCCCCGAAGGCATCGACTCAATCGTCGCCGAACTCGGCGGACACCCGGTGGACAACCTCGTCCATTGCGCCGCGAGGGGGCAGTGGTCGTCCTTCCGGCAGACCGAACGAGCCGAGTGGGAACAGATCCTGCGCACCAATCTCGAGGGAACGATCGCGCTGGCCCAGGCTGTTGTCCCGCTCATGCCGCGAGGAGGCCGGATCGTGCTGTTCGCCTCCGGGACGGTCTTCAAAGGGTCGCGCAATCTCTTCGCCTACGTCGCGTCCAAGGCCGGCGTCATCGGATTCGCGCGCTGCCTCGCCGAGGAACTGGGTGAGGACGAGATCACTGTCAACGTCATCAGCCCAGGGATCACCGCCACACCGATGATCGCGCGGATGGCGCACACCGAGGAGGCGAACATCGCCACCCGAGCGCTCAAGAGGCGTGCCCACCCCGACGACATAGTCGGTCCGGTGCTGTTCCTGCTGTCCGACCAAGCAGCCTTCGTCACCGGGCAGACGCTGTGTGTCGACGGCGGCTCGGTCAAGAACTGAACAACAACTCAGCTCGGCCCTGGGTTCCGGGTGCGAGCACAGCGAAGAAAGAGATGACACATGAGGAACGCCTACGAGCAGAAGTCAGTCACCGCCGGCGGATTCACCACCACCTACCTGGAAGCCGGCACGTCAGGTTCCGAGACGGTCGTCCTGGTACATGACGGCGGTTTCGGGAGTACCGCCGAATTGTGCTGGGGGGAGATGATCGCCCCGCTCGCCGAGCGGTTCCACGTACTGGCACCGGATCTGCTCGGTTGGGGCGGCACCGATAAAGTCGTGTTCCTCGACCGCCCACCGTATCTGCCTCGGGTGGCTCACCTTGCCGCCTTCTGTGCCGAACTCGGGGTGTCGCGAGCGCACTTCGTGGGTGCCTCATTCGGTGGTTCCGTGGTTCTGCGCGCCGTGGCCGACCCGGCGCAACCGTGGCCGGTGAGCAAGGCCATCAGCATCTCGGGTACCGGCGGGCCGTACCGTCTGCCCGAAGGTGTGGCCGCGTTGGCCGACTACACGCCCAGCCTCGAGGACGCCGAGAAGATGACTGGCCTGACGGTTCGTAGCACCGCCGGGATGGACGCTCATGTCCGAGCCCGCTACGAGAACAGCTTGATCCCGGGACACTGGGAGGCGATGACCGCCCCCAGACTCAGCAATCCATCGGTGACCAGAACGCCGGCAGCCGACCCCTTCCTGGACAATCTGGCAGCGGTCACCACCCCGCTGCTGTTGATCGAGGGACGTGACGACGTGTTGCTCGAAAGTGGTTGGGCGAGAAAGCTGGCCGACCTGTCCCCGGCGATCACCGCGCTCGAGGTCGACGGTGCACACGAACCGAATATCGAGTCGCCGGTCGAGACCGCCCAGATCGTGATCGACTATCTGACCAAGGACCCGGCATGACCTACACGGCTTCACCGATCGCTGCGGCCGACACTGCAGAGCAGTACAACAGTTTCGTGCCGATCGTCGAGGACGACGACTTCCTGCGCGCGGCGCTCGAGCACGCCGAATTACCGGCTCTACTGGCAGCATTGGCACACGTCAACGCCGACCCCTCGATCTTGGAAGAGTCGGTCAAGCCCCCACTCCCACCGATGGACGCTGTGATCGCGGCGCAGGGCGGCTTGACTCCTCGGGCTCAGGAACGGGCCCGCGAGCTGGCTTTCGATGGACTGAGACAACTCCGTGACCGTGGATCGATACCCGCCGCGCAACCGACGGAGGAGTTGCTCGCCGACATCGTGCGCTTCATCACCAAAGATGCCGGTGATGAACAGCTTCCGCTGTTGCGCCATGAACTCGGGATCCCCAAGGATTACGGTGCGCCCCGATGGACCAAAGACGACGTGGCCCCCGACCGGGACTTCACCGTCGCGGTGATAGGTGCGGGGATCTCCGGCATGGCGGCAGCGCACCGACTGAGCCAGGCCTCGGTGAGCTACGTGGTATTCGACAAGAATGCCGAGGTCGGTGGAACATGGTGGGAGAACGTCTATCCCGGATGCCGTCTGGACACCCCGAACTTTGCCTACAGCTATTCGTTCGCGCAGAAACCGGATTGGCCCCAGGCATTCTCGACGCAACCGGAAATCGAGGGCTACCTGCAGGACGTGTCGGCCGCGTTCGGTTTGCGTCCGAATATTCGCTTCAACACCGAGGTCACCGCGCTGGCCTTCGACTCCGACGAGCAGATCTGGACAGTGACCGTCCGAGATGCGCATGGGGCCGAGCAACAGCTGAAGTTCCACGCGGTGATCACCGCCGTCGGCCAGCTCAACCTTCCCAACATTCCCGACATACCGGGACGGGACAGCTTCGGCGGGACAGCTTTTCATTCCTCCCGTTGGGACCAGAATGTCGAGCTGGCCGGACGGCGGGTCGCCGTCATCGGCACCGGCGCCAGCGCCTACCAGATCGTGCCCTCGATCGCAGATCAGGTCGACCATCTGTCGGTCTTCCAGCGGCACGCGCCCTGGATGCTGCCGACACCCGGATACCACAACGACATTCCGGAGGGGATGCAGTGGTTGCTACGGCACGTCCCGTATTACGGGCGCTGGTACCGGTTCTGGCAGTTCTGGCTCGCCAACGAGGGACGTCTGCCCTTCGTCGACGTCGATCCCGACTGGACCGACCCTGCCACCACGTCGGCCAACAACGCGCACCTGCGCGCGCAGTTGATCGAGCATCTGCGCGCACAGCTCGACGGCGACCCCGACCTGCTGGAGAAAATGACCCCGACCTATCCGCCGGGTGTCAAGCGAATGACCCGCGACAACGGGGTCTGGGCGGCGGCGTTGAAGAAACCTCACGTGGACCTGATCACTGACGGGATCGCCTCGATCGAGCCCACCGGGATCCGCACCGCCGACGGGCGGCTCCACGAAGTGGACGTGATCGTCTACGCCACCGGCTTCCGGGCGTCGGACTACCTGGAACCCATGACGATCACCGGTGCGCAGGGACAAGACCTGCATCAGATGTGGGACGGTGATGCCCGCGGATATCTCGGTATCACGGTCCCTCACTTCCCGAATCTGTTCATGCTGATGGGGCCCAACACCGGTGTAGTCGTCAATGGCAGTTCACTTTTCATGGCCGAGTGCTCGGCGGAGTACACCGTCGAGTGCATCGGCGAGCTGTTGCGATCGGGACGGGCATCGATGTCGCCGCATACAGATGCCGTGGACGAGTTCTGTGACTGGGTGGACGAGGGTAACCGGCGCCGAGCGTGGGGCGTAGCCACAATTGAAACGTGGTACCAGAACCGACATGGCCGAGCGTCGCAGGTGTGGCCCTACTCCTTGCATGAGTTCTACGATTTGACCCGGAAGCCGGACCTGACCGCATTCGACTTCCACGATCTACCCATGCGGGAGAACCGATGAATACTGCGGTGGCGGCGGCACGAGCGGGCCTCGACACCGACGCCACATCGATTCAGGTCGTCGGTGTCGAGGTGGTCGCCGAGGGAGTGGTCGCGGTGACCCTCGCCGATCCGACAGGTCGGCGGCTGCCCCCGTGGACGCCGGGCTCACACATCGACGTGATACTGCCGAACGGGCTGGTGCGTCAGTACTCCCTGTGCGGTGATCGCTGGGATGCGTACACCTATCGGATCGCTGTCCTGCGCGAAACCGCCGGTTCCGGCGGGTCAGAGTGGATTCACACTCAACTCGCCGAGGGGCAGATATTGGGTTTCGGGGGGCCGCGTAACCACTTCCATCTGGTCCCGGCCGAGCGGTATCTGTTCATCGCCGGTGGCATCGGTATCACGCCGCTGCTGCCGATGATCCAACAGGCTGATCGACTGAAGATTCCCTGGAAGCTGCTCTACGGTGGGCGTTGGCGTCGGTCGATGGCCTTTGCAGACGAACTCACCGACGCACGGGGTCACGTGGACCTGGTTCCCGAGAACGAGTTCGGCCGGCCCGACATTGCCGACTGGGTTGGGGATATAGAGAAGGGGACACGTGTCTACTGTTGCGGCCCAGCCGGTTTGCTGGACGCAGCGGAGCGCGCCTCGGCGAATTGGCTGCCGCACACATTGCACACCGAGCGGTTTGTCAACGGCGCGGGCCGCCGCGCCGATGATCGTCCTTTCGTGGTCCATCTGCAGCGCAGTGGACTCGACCTCCCGGTGGCACCGGGCACCAGCATTCTCGATGCCATGGCTCAAGCGGGAGTCGGGGTGCTCTCGTCGTGTCGACAGGGCACCTGCGGGACATGCGAGGTCGCCGTACTCGCCGGCCGGCCAGATCACCGCGACAGCATGTTAAGCGAGACCGACAGGGATGCCGGGGACTGCATTCTTGTGTGCGTTTCGCGGGCCCACACCTCAACCCTGACCCTCGATGCCTGATAATCTCGTTCTTTGGAGTACCACATGACGACTCCCGTACTCACTCCTCCCGTCGTCGACGACGATCCGTACGCCGAGGAGCATCTGATCGATCGCCTGCCCGTGCAACAGCGGGTGCGTGAGGCCGGCCCGGTGGTCTACCTCAGCGCTTTGGACGTCTACGCCACCGGCCGCTACGACGTCATCCGGGAGGTGCTGGCCGACTGGCAACACTTCCATGTCGGAGCAGGCGTAGGATTGGCCAACTTCCACGTCGAAAAGCCCTGGAGACCACCGGCTCTACCTACCGAGGCCGACCCGCCCGTGCACGACGCACCCCGCCGTGTGCTGACCGAAGTGCTCAGCACACGGGTGCTGCGACGCCTGCGGTCCGAATGGCTCGCGGAAGCCGAACAGAGCGTCGACCAGGTGCTGGCCCGCGGCGGAGTCATCGACGCCATGAACGAGTTGGCCGCGCCGTTCCCGCTCAAGGTCTTTCCCGATGCAGTCGGATTGCCGCCTGAGCGACGCCGCGACCTACTCGCCTACGGTGATCTCGTGTTCAACGCTTTCGGTCCGCAGAACGCGCTCTTCGAGAAGAGCGCAACGCGGCTGACGCAACTGTCGGCGTGGGTCACCACATTGTGCCGACGCGAGAATCTCGCACCCGGAGGATTCGGCGCGAGCATCTGGGAGGCCGCTGACCGAGGTGAAATCACCTTGGAACAAGCCCCTTTGGTGGTTCGCTCGCTCGTCTCCGCGGGCATCGACACCACAGTGCACGGAATCGCAGCCATTCTGCACGCCTTCGCAACCCACCCAGAGCAGTGGCAGCTTCTACGTAAAGACCCGGGTCTTGCGCGGCGTGCATTCGATGAAGCTGTGCGATGGGCCTCACCCTTGCAGATCGTCTTCCACACCACCGGCGATGATCCCGTCGAGTTCCTCGGCACCACAATCGGCCCCCACCAGAAGATGATGCTCCTGATCGGAGCGGGCAACCGTGACCCACGGCGATGGGATGCACCAAACAACTTCGACCTGGGCCGCGATCCCTCCGGCCACGTCGGCTTCGGCATGGGCCTCCACCAGTGTGTCGGTCAACACGTCGCACGACTGGAGGCCGAAGTCCTGCTCACCGCCCTGGCTGACCGGGTCGAACACCTGGAGTTGGCCGGCACACCGGAACGGGGATACAACAACTCACTACAAACATGGAACACGCTTCCAGTGCGGCTCGTCCCTGCATGATGCCCGCCGGGGCACGCATTACCAGGGACAACACCAGGCCACACAGCAGCGCACACGAGCGGTCTCGCTGTTTCCTGGGGCCTTACGCTTCCAAGGGTGCGCGATGTGGGTCTCGTTCTGCGAGGTAGTTGGCGTACCAGTCCCACGCAACCTCGTTATGGCGGCGCTTGTCGACGTGAGCGTTGGCCGACCACGCAACGAGGTCGGCCGTCTGCACGAGCCGAGAAATCCCCGAGTTGAATCGCCCCGGGTTTGCTGGAGGCTCGGTTAGTTGGTTGAAGCGCCCTGGGTTTAGTTCCGTGGTTAGACGGTCGCGGGCGCGGTCGTCGTGGGGTGAGTGTACGACGCTTCGACCTCGGCGGGTGTCCGATAGTTGAGCGCTTCGTGCAGGCGCGTGTTGTTCCACCAGCTGACCCAGCCCAGCGTCGCAATCTCGACCGCGGTCACCGTTGGCCAGATCCGCTCACGGTGGATGAGTTCGGCCTTGTAGAGGCCGTTGACAGTCTCTGCCAGAGCATTGTCGTAGCTGTCGCCGACGGTCCCGACCGAGGCGCGCACGCCGGCGGTGATGAGCGCATCGGAGTACGCCAGCGATACGTATTGACTGCCGTGGTCGCTGTGGTGGATCAGACCGCCGCCAGTCTTGTGCACTTTCGTGGTGATCAGTGCTTGCTCGAGGGCCTGCATCGGCAGAGACTGCGTGTGCAGAGTCGCCGCGACGGCCCAGCCTACGATCTTGCGGGTGCATACATCAGTGATGAACGCCGTGTAGCAGAAACCCGTCGGGATGCGAACATAGACATCCCACGCCAGTCAGATGTCAAGTAGGCAGTGGTGGTGGTTGGTGTTCGGGGTTACGCGGCGGCGGGTGTGGCAGCTCGCGGCCACGCGGCAGTGTCGTCCCAGGATTGATCGTGCTGCAGGCACCACCACAGGCGCCCGAGGAGCTTGTTGGCCAAGGCTCGCAGTGCGGCGTTGTGGTGGTCTCCGACAGCACGGCGATGGTCGTAGTACTCGCGGGCCGGCGCTGACCATGTCAGCGCTGCGAACGCCCACCAGTGGCAGGCATCGGCCAGACGCCTGTTGCGGACTTTGCGGGCCTTGACGTAGTGCGAGCGGCCTGACGCGATCGTCACCGGCGCTGTTCCTGCGAAAGATCGCAGTCCCGTTGGTGAGCTGAAGCGCTTTGGGTCATCGCCGATTTCGGCGAGAATACGCGCACCGAGAACACCTCCGAGGCCGGGGACCGAGTCGATGATGTCCGCTTGAGGATGCTCGGCGAATGCGGTGACGAGTTCACGCTCGAGCACTGCGACGGCATCGAGCATCGCCACGATGATCGCGACCAGACTGGCTACGGTATGACCTAAGGCCACCTCCACAGCATCCGGCTGCCGCAGCCCGGGGGCGTGCAGATCGCTATGGATCTGGGTTACCAGGGCGGGGTCGTTGCGTCGGCCAACCCTTTTGAGCGCGTTGCTGATCCGCGGGCGAGTCAGCTTCGCCGCATCCGTGGGGGTGGGCGCTATTGAAAGAACCTCCATCGCCGCTCGGTGCTTGAGCTTCGGAAATGCTTGCAACGCTTGAGGATAGAACTCCAGTAGCACCGAACGCAGCCGACTGATCGTCTGATTCTGCGCCCAGATCGCTTCCTGATGCTGACGCGCCAGCGCCTTGATCGCCTGCTGCTGCTCGCTGTTGGCTGGCAGCCGACGATGCTGGTGACGGTCAGTGCGCACGATGTCGGCGAGCACCGCGGCATCACGCGAATCGGACTTGTTGCCCGCCTGTCCGTGGCGTTCGCGGTACCGCGCGACGGCCCGCGGATTGATCGGATACACGGTGAAACCCGCGCCAGCCAACGCCACAACCAGAAGATTCTTATCGGTCTCGATCGCGATCGGCACGTCGTCCGCAGTGCCGCCATGGTCAGCGACCATCGCCAGGAGTTCGGCAAAACCGTTGGGGTCATGAGTGATTCGCCGACGTTCAATGATGAAGCCGGAGTCGTCCATCAACGCTATGTCGTGATGGTCCTCGGCCCAGTCGATACCGCACGTGATCATCGAGCACATCCTTTCCGATGCCATCCGCCAGTAGGTCCGGCGAATCGATGAGCTCGGAGAGCGGGCGGCGACCTAATGGCGGCACTCTCGGTGCGGCATCTCACAAGCCGAACACGCACCTCCGCGGCGGACTGATGGGGTCACCGTCTACGTTCAGACCTCGGCACGCATCCGTGAACTCAACTGTCAGTAATCACCCACCAGCAGCTCGGTTCAACCATGCACCGGAATCGGTAAAATCTCAGTGACCACCCACCAGCCGCCATGTCGTCCCGCCCAGATGTGCGGACCCGACACTCCCATTAGGTGATGTCGGCGACCCACAAGCGGTTCGGACCGGCCGCGGCGAACTCGCGCTTGACCAGATCCGGGCGGCCATCGGGCGACTCAGCTCGGGTGGTAGTCATAGGCGTGCGGCCCCGACGAACTCCGTGCAGGCCAGCGGTTTTCATTAGCCTGGCGGTCTGATCTCGACCGATGTCCCAGCCGGCTCGGCGCATCGCGTGATGCATCTTGCGGTATCCGTACACGCTGTAGTTCTCGGCGTGAATCCGCTGCATGTCCTCGATCAGCATTCGATCACGCACCGCTCGAGTGCTGGCCGGACGGGATTTCGCGGCTCGATAGCCACGGGAGGTGAGAAACCCACAATCTGCCGTCTGGAGTACCCGGCAGATGGCCTCGACCCCGAACTGATCGCGGTACGTGTCGATGAACGCGATCATTTCGTCGTGGGGCGGTCGAGTTCCGCGGCGAAAAACGCCGACGCCGCTTTCAAGATCTCGTTCGCTCGGCGTGATTCGGCCAGTTCGCGGCGAAGTCGGCGATTCTCCTGCTCGAGCGACTCCTGCGGGTCGGCGTGTGCGTCGGTCGGACCGTAACGGTTGCACCAGATCCGCAGGGTTTCCACACCGACCCCCAGCTGCGGCGCCACAGCGCGGATCGACTCTGCTCGCGGGCCCCCTTCCAGGGCCTGACGGTCGTAGACCATCCGTACCGCGCGGTCGCGGGTCTCCGCACTGAACTTCTTAGGCATGTTTCCGATTCTCCTTCATCAGACTCGGAACTAAACCCAGGGCGCTTCAGGTTCCAGCGTTTGCGGGGACCGGGTTCTCACGGTAGCTGGTGACGGTGTGGGTCGACCAGTAGGCGCTCTCGTACTGCATGTCAGCAAGCGCGATGAGCCGGTAACCCGCTCACCTTCACATCCTGGGGCCGCCCCGTCTGCGACTGTCAGTGTCGCGGCGGGGCGGCCTCGTCGTGCGTGAGGCTGGCGGTGCAGCGCGCTTGCGCACGATGTCCTCAGCCGAGTGACGCTTGCGTCCTGCCATGTTATTCATCGTCCCTTCTCTGCCCTCATCAGGGCAATCAGGACTCTAAAACAACCTGGACCGGTTCACGGGGGACACGCCAGGGGTGATGTTGCCGATCGCGGAGTGGCGCCTTCGGGTGTTGTAGCGGTTCGCCCACCGGAACACCGATCGGTATGTAGTGGCCTGGTCGCCGAACGCCGGACGGCCCTCGAGGAGTTCGCGTTTGAGCGCGGCGTTGAAGCTCTCCGCGAGTGAGTTGTCGGCACTCGACCCGACCGCACCCATGGACTGGATGACCTTCAACCGCTTGCAGAGGTTGACGTAGGCCTTCGAGGTGTAGACGCTGCCGTGGTCCGAGTGGAACACGGCGCCGGCCAGGGAACCCCGCTCACGCACCGCGGCGCGGAGAGTGTCCTCGACGAGTTCGGTGCGCATGTGGGCGGCGATCTGCCAGCCGGTAAGCTTGCGTGAGCCCAGGTCGATGCAGGTGGCGAGGTAGAGGTTCGAGCCGTCCGCGATCGGCAGGTAGGTGATGTCGCCCACGTAGCGGCGGCCGGGCTCGCCGACGGAGAAGTCGCGTTCGATGAGGTCGGGGAACCGGTGCCCGGACTGGTCCGGGATCGTCGTCTTCACACGGCGACGCAACCGGATCCCCGCGAACTGGTGCTCACCCATCACCCGCGCGACCCGCTTGTGGTTCACCCGTTCGGCCGCGGCAACGCCCTCGTTCAGGTCGGCTGTGACACGCGGTGCTCCGTAGGCGCGATCGCCGCCCTGTTCAGGGTCCTGCACTCGGCGGATCCGCGCCGCCAGGGCCTGATCCGCTGCGGCTCTGGCCTCCCGCCCGGGCGCGGCGGCCAGCCACGCGTAGAACGAGGACCTCGCGATCTCGATGACCTCACACAACCGCTTCACGCCGTAGGCGTCCTTGTGGTCCTCGACGAACTGGAAGCGGTTCACCAGTTCGTCTCCCCGGCGAAATACTTCGCCGCCTGACGGAGAATGTCCCGCTCCGTCTCAAGCTTGGTCCGCTCGGCCTTCGACGCTGCGAGCTCGTCCGCATCACCATCACGCAGTTCCAGGGCCGGGGCTGGAGTATTCGCCATAACCAATTCTCTCAACCCGACAACAATAAACTAATTAACGACACGCAACACTAGCGCCACGCTGCAGCATCAACAGAGATCGCCCAGCGATTGATCGCGACAAATACAGGCCACAATTCTTCGGCGCGATTTGTTAATCGATAACATTCACCGCGGGCATGGGGTTTGGCGACTAAACCCGCCCCCTCCAGTTCTCGCAACCTCTGCGAGAGAATCCGGTCGGTAATTCTAGGAATGTTCGAAGATATCTCATTGAAGCGCAACGGCTTAGCCATGAGTGCACGCAGAATCGCTAGAGCCCACCTACGGCTGAGTAGATCTGCGGCAGCGCCGAAGTATGGACACCACGGGAGCGTCAAGACCTGTTTGTCGGAAATCTCGTTAGATTCGTACGCTTCTCCAGTGACGCTCTGCGGAAGGTTGTTCACATCCGCCTAAGCACTCTGAAGAAGTATATCTGCACAGAACAAGGGGACGAACGGGTTAAGTCGCCCGGGGAACGCTTCGGTCATTGCTCTAAAGATTCCTTCTCTCGTGTTCTCCGTCGCAAGGACGCGCTCGGCGACCCCTAAATAGTCGCGGGTCTCAGCAAGAAGCTTCCCAGCCTCGTCCGACCGACTATAGTCCCTGTGTCCAGCAATAATTATTTCAGGCTCGAGACTCTCGACAAGGTCGATCGCGCTCCGCCAAGCTGCAAACCCTCCCCCCGGTGCCTCAGCAAACATTTGGTGAACGTTGTTGTACACAACGTCACCTGCTACAACTAAATTCAATGGTGCTACGTGCAACACTGTCGTATCGTCGCCGTCCGAGTGCCCCACGCTATGTATACTGAATTCGTAGTCCCCAACCCGCACAATGTTTCGTTCCGGAGTCAGCACCTCGAAACCAAAGGTTTCAGCTGGCGGAATCGGCTCTTGAAACAGCACCGCCCACTGATCACGGAAGCTCTCCCCGTTCGCGCGTTGACTCTCAATATCGGCTTTCACCTCGGGAGCTGAAATAATCTGCACCCCCGGGAAGTGTCCTGCAATATATCCTGCGGATATCCAATGATCAAAGTGTCCGTGCGAGAGATAAATGTACCGTAGCGTCACCTCTTTGCCTAATATCCATTCGACAAGCTTATCTGGCTCTTCGGATGTGAGAGTGCGTAGCTGGTGATCGTCGGCGGGAGCAGTGACCACAACATGTAGGCGGGTCCTGTGGTGCGAGAATGGAAGTTCTCACACAAACCCTCTCGAACGCACAGGACCCATGCACCAGCCTACTTCTGATGTTGCTGACACGATCTGCCGGACGGTCGAGCTCGGCGTCACGATCACCGACGCCGCCGTCGACTCGGCCGACCGCACCCACATCTGGTGCCGGGTTCTCGATCCTGATCAACACTGTCCGGCCTGCGGAATCGCCGGCCGCCTGCGTGATCACACCGAACGTGTCGTCACCGACATCCCCGCGGCCGGGCATCCGGTCCTGCTGCGTATCGCAGTCCCCCGATTCGTGTGCGAGACCGTGGACTGTGCGAGGTCGATCTTCCGTGCCGACATCACCGGCATCGTCGAGCCTCGAGCCGTGATGACCAGCAGGTGTGCCCGTTGGATCGTGCAACGCATCGTGGTCGACAAGATGAGCGTCGCGGCAGTCGCCGCCAACCTCGGGATCGCGTGGAAGGTCGTCAACCTGGCCGCCCTGTCCGCGGCACGCGCCCTGGTCTACACCGGCGCCCACCTCGACGGCGTCCGGCACCTGGGCGTCGATGAGCACAAGTGGAAACACGTCCGTGGGCACGGCGAGTCGAGTTGGGTCACCGTCCTGATCGACCTCACACCCGTGGTCGACGGGACCGGCCCGGCCCGGCTGCTCGACATGATCGCCGGCCGCTCCAAACAAGTGTTGAAAACGTGGCTCGACGGTCGTGACCAGGTGTTTCGTGATCGGGTGAAGGTCGTGGCGATGGACGGGTTCACTGGCTACAAGACTGCGACCGCCGAAGAGTTGCCGGCGGCGCGGATCGTGATGGACCCGTTCCACGTCGTGGCGTTGGCCGGGGACAAGCTCGATCGGTGCCGCACCCGGGTCCAGCAGGCCACGTGCGGGCATCGCGGCCGCACCGGTGATCCGCTGTACAAGATTCGGCGGATTCTGCGGACCCGCCCCGCGTTGTTGACTGACAAGCAGAAGATCACCTTGTTCGAGGCGTTGACCAGCCACGATGAGCACGCCGTCGTCGAGGTCACCTATCAGGTGTATCTGCAGGTGATCGCCGCCTACGAACATCCGCGACGGAGGGAGGGCAAGAAGTTGATGTTCAAGTTGCTCAAACGCATCCAGAAGGGTCTGCCCGACGGATTAGAGGAACTCGCCCAGCTCGGACGCACCTTGTGGTCACGCCGCGCCGAGATCCTCGCCTATTTCGACGTCGGCGTCTCCAACGGGCCCGTTGAAGCCGTCAACGGGCGCCTGGAACACCTGCGCGGGATCGCGCAAGGCTTCCGGAACCTCGACCACTACATATTTCGGTCCCTGCTGCACTCCGGTCAGCTCGCCGACCGCATCAACGCACTCTGAAATACGAAGAGCCATACCGGCTCTTCGGATGTGAGAGTGCGTAGCTGGTGATCGTCGGCGGGAGCAGTGACCACAACATGTAGGCGGGTCCTGTGGTGCGAGAATGGAAGTTCTCACACAAACCCTCTCGAACGCACAGGACCCATGCACCAGCCTACTTCTGATGTTGCTGACACGATCTGCCGGACGGTCGAGCTCGGCGTCACGATCACCGACGCCGCCGTCGACTCGGCCGACCGCACCCACATCTGGTGCCGGGTTCTCGATCCTGATCAACACTGTCCGGCCTGCGGAATCGCCGGCCGCCTGCGTGATCACACCGAACGTGTCGTCACCGACATCCCCGCGGCCGGGCATCCGGTCCTGCTGCGTATCGCAGTCCCCCGATTCGTGTGCGAGACCGTGGACTGTGCGAGGTCGATCTTCCGTGCCGACATCACCGGCATCGTCGAGCCTCGAGCCGTGATGACCAGCAGGTGTGCCCGTTGGATCGTGCAACGCATCGTGGTCGACAAGATGAGCGTCGCGGCAGTCGCCGCCAACCTCGGGATCGCGTGGAAGGTCGTCAACCTGGCCGCCCTGTCCGCGGCACGCGCCCTGGTCTACACCGGCGCCCACCTCGACGGCGTCCGGCACCTGGGCGTCGATGAGCACAAGTGGAAACACGTCCGTGGGCACGGCGAGTCGAGTTGGGTCACCGTCCTGATCGACCTCACACCCGTGGTCGACGGGACCGGCCCGGCCCGGCTGCTCGACATGATCGCCGGCCGCTCCAAACAAGTGTTGAAAACGTGGCTCGACGGTCGTGACCAGGTGTTTCGTGATCGGGTGAAGGTCGTGGCGATGGACGGGTTCACTGGCTACAAGACTGCGACCGCCGAAGAGTTGCCGGCGGCGCGGATCGTGATGGACCCGTTCCACGTCGTGGCGTTGGCCGGGGACAAGCTCGATCGGTGCCGCACCCGGGTCCAGCAGGCCACGTGCGGGCATCGCGGCCGCACCGGTGATCCGCTGTACAAGATTCGGCGGATTCTGCGGACCCGCCCCGCGTTGTTGACTGACAAGCAGAAGATCACCTTGTTCGAGGCGTTGACCAGCCACGATGAGCACGCCGTCGTCGAGGTCACCTATCAGGTGTATCTGCAGGTGATCGCCGCCTACGAACATCCGCGACGGAGGGAGGGCAAGAAGTTGATGTTCAAGTTGCTCAAACGCATCCAGAAGGGTCTGCCCGACGGATTAGAGGAACTCGCCCAGCTCGGACGCACCTTGTGGTCACGCCGCGCCGAGATCCTCGCCTATTTCGACGTCGGCGTCTCCAACGGGCCCGTTGAAGCCGTCAACGGGCGCCTGGAACACCTGCGCGGGATCGCGCAAGGCTTCCGGAACCTCGACCACTACATATTTCGGTCCCTGCTGCACTCCGGTCAGCTCGCCGACCGCATCAACGCACTCTGAAATACGAAGAGCCATACCGGCTCTTCGGATGTGAGAGTGCGTAGCTGGTGATCGTCGGCGGGAGCAGTGACCACAACATGTAGGCGGGTCCTGTGGTGCGAGAATGGAAGTTCTCACACAAACCCTCTCGAACGCACAGGACCCATGCACCAGCCTACTTCTGATGTTGCTGACACGATCTGCCGGACGGTCGAGCTCGGCGTCACGATCACCGACGCCGCCGTCGACTCGGCCGACCGCACCCACATCTGGTGCCGGGTTCTCGATCCTGATCAACACTGTCCGGCCTGCGGAATCGCCGGCCGCCTGCGTGATCACACCGAACGTGTCGTCACCGACATCCCCGCGGCCGGGCATCCGGTCCTGCTGCGTATCGCAGTCCCCCGATTCGTGTGCGAGACCGTGGACTGTGCGAGGTCGATCTTCCGTGCCGACATCACCGGCATCGTCGAGCCTCGAGCCGTGATGACCAGCAGGTGTGCCCGTTGGATCGTGCAACGCATCGTGGTCGACAAGATGAGCGTCGCGGCAGTCGCCGCCAACCTCGGGATCGCGTGGAAGGTCGTCAACCTGGCCGCCCTGTCCGCGGCACGCGCCCTGGTCTACACCGGCGCCCACCTCGACGGCGTCCGGCACCTGGGCGTCGATGAGCACAAGTGGAAACACGTCCGTGGGCACGGCGAGTCGAGTTGGGTCACCGTCCTGATCGACCTCACACCCGTGGTCGACGGGACCGGCCCGGCCCGGCTGCTCGACATGATCGCCGGCCGCTCCAAACAAGTGTTGAAAACGTGGCTCGACGGTCGTGACCAGGTGTTTCGTGATCGGGTGAAGGTCGTGGCGATGGACGGGTTCACTGGCTACAAGACTGCGACCGCCGAAGAGTTGCCGGCGGCGCGGATCGTGATGGACCCGTTCCACGTCGTGGCGTTGGCCGGGGACAAGCTCGATCGGTGCCGCACCCGGGTCCAGCAGGCCACGTGCGGGCATCGCGGCCGCACCGGTGATCCGCTGTACAAGATTCGGCGGATTCTGCGGACCCGCCCCGCGTTGTTGACTGACAAGCAGAAGATCACCTTGTTCGAGGCGTTGACCAGCCACGATGAGCACGCCGTCGTCGAGGTCACCTATCAGGTGTATCTGCAGGTGATCGCCGCCTACGAACATCCGCGACGGAGGGAGGGCAAGAAGTTGATGTTCAAGTTGCTCAAACGCATCCAGAAGGGTCTGCCCGACGGATTAGAGGAACTCGCCCAGCTCGGACGCACCTTGTGGTCACGCCGCGCCGAGATCCTCGCCTATTTCGACGTCGGCGTCTCCAACGGGCCCGTTGAAGCCGTCAACGGGCGCCTGGAACACCTGCGCGGGATCGCGCAAGGCTTCCGGAACCTCGACCACTACATATTTCGGTCCCTGCTGCACTCCGGTCAGCTCGCCGACCGCATCAACGCACTCTGAAATACGAAGAGCCGCCATACCGAACGCGGTGGTGTCTTGGCCGGACTGGCGAGGCGAGCCTGCCCACCCGTACACGTCTTGCAGAATGAATTGGTGGATGCGCTGTAGATGCGCGAAGTCGAAATCACCGGTCACCAGATTCGGGTGGCGCTCAAGTTGGTCAACGCGAATGTAGGCCGCGTGGCGTTCGTACTCGGCGAGCTCTGCCGGATCAGTAAAGCCGCGGAGGTTGGGTAGAACCTCCGCGGCTTTGCCTGGGTCATTCATCGGGTGCGTCGGGCAACGATCTCCGCATACATCCGATCTGCTTCTTGTTCTGCTGTGCTCTGTCCGCGCGCGACGCGGCGGGCCGCGGCGAGGTCTGCACCGGTCGGAGGCATACCGGCCATCACGTGGCCGGCGGTCGCTGCCGCAGTGGCGAGCTCGTCTGCCTCACGACTGGTCGTGATCGGTGATGCCATCACGTGTCCTTCCTCCTGGGTTACTCATATTCTACCTGCTAGATCGCGTATACGGGTCATCGATGACGTGCGGCCGCAGCCGCAATAACCTGCGCACGATATTCGTCCTCGGTCAGCTCACCGAGGGTGTGACGCACCAGGAGCTCAACATCGCTGCGGGTCGGTGTCCAGCCCTCAAGGATCCCGTTCGCAAAAGACTGGGATACCGCGCGCCGCTCGGCCGGGTTCAAGCGGTCGAGCAGGTCAGCGTGCTGCTGTTCAAACGTGAGGCTCATCAGAGCGATCCCTTCTCGTCACACCTGATCACGGGCGTGGCCTAGAGGTCGAAGAGTGCGTGTTGGCGTTGGTGCAGGTCGGCGACTCGGCGGTCGCTCGCGGCGGCGAGGAGGCGTGCGGTGTCTTCGGTGACGCCGAGCGTCTGCGCGACGAGAGACCAGCTACGACCCTCGTCGCGCAGCCGCGCGGCATCATCTTCGTCCTGCAACTGGGCAGCTGGTGTGGACACCGAATCCTCCCGTGTCCGGGGGTCATGTGCAGGGGTGCCCTGGATAGTCTCAGTCGAGGTTCCGGGAAGGTCGGGTAGTTCCCTGGCATGCAGATACACGTTGTCTCCGTGTCCGTCGGTGGTGGACAGGGTTGTTCGCGCGAACAGCGTCGCATCCGGCGCGGCGGCGGCAACCTTCTGGTATTCGAGTCCTCGGGCATGCCATCGGTCGATGCAGTCATCGCAGTTGCGGTGGGCCAGATAGTCGACGTTGATCCACACCGGGGTGTCGTCGTGGCGGATACACACCATGAGCGCTCGCGGTTCGGTGGGATGGCGGCGGGTCAAAAGGCGACCGCCCTCGTCGACGTACAGCTCGACCAAGGGCGACCGGTCGGTGACACTGGCGCACCCGGCGAGCAGGTAGGGGACTCGGAGTCCGCTGCGGTGGGTGGTGACGTGCTCGAGGTGGGTGGCGCGCATCGACGTGTGGTCCTCTCGTTACAGCCGGGCCAGGGCATCGGCGATGGCCAGGCGCCGGCGTTCGGCGTCTTGTTGGTGGTTGGTGAGGGTGCGCCAGTGTCCGGCGAGGTCGTCGGTGTCTGCCTCGGCCAGGGCGTGCTGCATCGTTGATAGGAGTGCGGTGTAGCCGCGGCGGTAGTAGGCGTCGACGATCGCGCGGGCGAGGTAGGGGACGTCGGCGCCGCCGGGTAGTGGACCGTGGCCGGTGGGTGCGGCGATGGCTAGGAGAGTCGGGCGTAGGCGTCGGTCGGTCATGCCGATGCGAGCGGCGAGGATGGCCGGGGTGACGGGGCTGCCTTCGTCGACGAGTTCGATCACGGTGGTGAACACGGTGGTGTGCGGTGCGTACAGGAAGAATGAGTGTAGGTGTGCCAGGGGGATGCGGGACTCGGCTGCCGTGCCGGCTGCGCGGTGCTGGTGATCACCGACGAGGGCGGCGATCGCTGCCGCGGTGTCCGGTGCCCAGACCAGGGACGTCAGGAACTCGAGCTCGCCGCGGATCTGCGCGTCGATGTCGTCGGTGGTGTCGTGGTCGTCGATGGTGTCGGCGGGGACGGTGTCGGGAAGGTCGACCGAGGCATCGTCGATACCTGTCGGGGTGTCATCGCCTGTGGTGCTGGCCGATTCGACCATCGGTGTCTGCTCGGTGCCGAACATGGCAGAACCTTTCTCTATGAGGCGACGCAGGGCGACGCTGCCACGGCGAGCTGCCGGATGCGTTCGGGGCGGAAGCCGGACCAGTGGGTGTCCTCGTCGACGACGACAACAGGGGCTTGCAGGTATCCCAAGCTCATGACGTAGTCGCGGGCATTCTCGTCGGCGGTGATATCGATCACTGTGTAGTCAATTTCGGCTTTGTCGAGTGCTTTATAGGTGGCGTTGCACTGGACGCATGCAGGCTTGGTGTAAACGGTGATGGTGGGAGTCTGTGCGCTCATTGCTTCGTATCCTGCCAGTGAGAGTCAAGCGATTCGTAGTGTGTCTTCTATTGTATTCGAATAAGGGGGTACAGGCAATAGGTGAACCGATATTATATGCCCGTTATGCGTACCCTTTTCCTGATATATGCCGCCGTCACGGGTGGCGGTTACTGTCAAATGAGTGGAGAGAAAGAATTGCCGCGAAATAAGGGAGCGAAGCGACCGCGTGGTGATTGTTTATCGGAGCGGTTTGACAGTAACCGGCAGCCGCTTGTGCCAATTCGGCGATCAGGGAATGGGCGGTGTAGTCCCGCCTATTCGTGTGAGGGTGAGTACCGGCGGTAGCCGGTTCGGCGCCTGAGCGTATGCGAGGGCACGGGGAGGCGCGGCCGTTGCGGCGGCGACGCGGTTGTGGTCGCGTGCGTTGACCGGGTCGGTGGACACGACGTTCACACGAGCGGACAGGATCGCCGGTCGTATCGGCTTGTAGTGGTGGGAGTACCGGCTGTGCCGGTTCGGACGCTGCGCGTGCCGGATGGCGCGCGTGAGCGACGATGCCGGTTGGCGGCCGGAGGTCGCAGGCATCGGTTAATCGTAGCGCTGGGTTCGGCAGGGCTGGTCTTGGCGCAAGGCTCGCGCGCAGTGCCCCTTGTTGACCACTCGGTTGGGATCTCAATGCGGGTGCGCAAGGATGGGCCAGCTGGTGGATGCGGGGCGACTCTTCTGCTTGGTGGCGTGCCTGGCGGTCGCTAGTCGGCCTGAAAGAATCTGGTGATGAGGTCTGCTGTGGCGCCCCAGTCTCCGTGACGAAGAAAATGACTCAAGTCGACCTTTACGAAGACCGCTTCTGCGGCGAAATAGGTTGTGTCGCCGACAGTACCGTTGGCTTCGATGAAGAGCGCGCGGTCGGTTTCGTCGACGAGGGAGGCGGTGATGTGCACGGGGGTGTGCAGTGGGACCGGGCGTCGATACTCCACGGTGAGGGTTCGGGTGACTGCGGGTGTCTCGGCGATCCACAGGGTGAAACCCATGATGTCATCGCATGCCGCTGAGATGGCTCCGCCGTGGGCGAGTCCCGGGGCTCCTGAGTGGCGCTCGTCGAATTGCAGGTCGGCGTAGACGTGGTCGCCGTGCAGGTGTACCTCGAGGTGCAGGCCATTGGGGTTGTCTTCGCCGCATCCCATGCACCATGGTGCGTGTGCTGGTAGTGGTTTGTCGCCCCTCATAAGTGACCTTTCTGAGCCTTCAATCGGTACCGCCACTGGCAGTTTCGCTCTGTTACCGACGGTATTGTTGTGCAGTCAGGGGTTCGTGATTTTGGCTATATAGGGAGTGGCCAGGTGGAAACCATCGATTCCGACGATGTTGACCCGAGGCGGGTTCGGTCGCGTCAGCGTTTGTTGGATGCTGCGGTGACCTTGCTGAACAGTGGCGGGGTCGAAGCCGTTACCGTGGAGGCGGTCACTCGACTGTCTCGTGTTGCTCGCACCACCTTGTATCGTCACTTCGAGAGCTCCACAGATCTGGTGGCGGCTGCCTTCGAGCGATTGTTGCCTCAGGCCGAGACCCCCGAGACGACGACGTCGATCCGTGATGACCTGCTGAAGCTGATGCAGCGGCAGGCTGAGCTTATTGAGCAGGCACCGCTGCAGTTGACGACGCTGGCATGGTTGGCAATGCTTCCCGAGCAGCCCCGGCAATCCGGGCAATCCGACGGGGATCAGAACGCGCTCGCGCCACTGCGTCGTCGAGTCGTCGAGCAGTATCGAGAACCATTCGATCGAGTTTTGACGAGTGACGTGGCCACGGCGGAGCTCGGCGACCTCGATTTGACCATGGCAGTCACTCAACTGGCGGGCCCCCTTGTCTTTGCCAAGCTCACGGGCATTCGGTCGATGACCGTTGGCGATCTCGAACAGCTTGTCGACGATTTCCTCATGGCCCACCGGCGACACCAAACCTCCTGACCTCCTTCCCCATCTACGGTACTGCTAGTACCGTAACGATACCGTCGGTTTCGTAGACGGGCTGGGTCGAGGGTGAGGTGCTGCGTATGGTGGTCCAACGTCCAAGTGGTGGGCGCTTGGCGGCGCGCCGGTTGGCGGAACGCAGCGAGTACAGCACGACATTGGGGCGGTTGGCACGGTTCACCTTGGCGCACAGATTCCTCGTCATCGGGGCGTGGGTGGCTGTGGGTATCGTCTTGGCGATACTGTTTCCCCAGCTGGAGACGGTGGTGCGGCAGCAGTCTGTTGATCCGATCCCTGCTGGGGTTCCATCGTTTCAAGCACTCGATCAGATGGGTGGTGCGTTCGGTGAGAAGGGCGCCAAGACCACTGTTTTCGTGACCATGGAGAACCCGAACGGGTTCACCGACGTGGCGCGGGAACGCTACGACATGCTCGTTCTGCAGTTGCGCGAAAATTTCGACGATGTGCAGTCAGTGCGGGATTTGCTCTCCGATCCGACGACGGCCGGCCAGGCCTTGAGTGAGGACGGGCAAGCCTGGTACTTGCCTGTCGGGGTCACCGGAACTTTGGGAGGGCCAACGGCCACGCATGCTGTGGAGACCGTGCGCCAAACCGCGCAGCGCGTGTTTGACGGTACGGACACCACTGTCCATGTCACCGGGCCGACGGCCACTTTCAGTGACCAGATCGTCAGTGCTGAAAGCGATTTAGTCGTGATCACTGTGGCGACGGTGGCGCTTATCGCGATCATTCTGTTGATCGTTTACCGATCGCTGTTCACCGCGCTGGTGCCGTTGTTGGTGATCGGTGTCAGCCTCGGCGTGGGCCGCGGGGTCTTGTCCGCACTCGGCGAACTCGGTATGCCGGTATCGCAGTTCACCGTCGCGTTCATGACCGTCATCCTGCTCGGAGCCGGGGTCGACTACTCAGTCTTTTTCATCAGTCGCTATCACGAACGGCTACGCCAGGACGCTACCACTGAGGTTGCGCTCGTGGACGCGACAGCAACTATCGGACGGGTCATCCTGGCTTCAGCTGCCACGGTGGCGCTGGCCTTTTTGGCGATGGTGTTTGGTCAGCTGAGCGTGTTCTCCACCTTGGGTCCGGCATGCGCGATCGCCATCCTCATCGGATTCCTCGCCACGGTCACCCTGCTACCACCGGTGTTGCTGTGGGCGGCGCGATTCGGCTGGGGCGCACCCAGACGAGATCTGACCCGAAAGTACTGGAATCGCGTCGCCGTGCTCGTCGTGCGGCGTCCTGTGCCTCTGCTGGCACTAACCCTGGTCGGGCTAATCGTGCTTAGCGTCTTCGCGATGGGCATCCAGATCACCTTCGACGATCGTGAGGGGCAGCCCGCGACAACCGACAGCAACGAAGGCTACGCGTTGCTCGACCGTCATTTCCCTCAAGACGTCACTATCACTGAGTTCCTCGTTGTAGATGCACCGATCGATCTCCGTACTGCCAGCGGGCTGGCCGATCTTGAGCAAATGGCCTCACGTGTATCCCAGATCCCCGGAGTGACTCGAGTCATCGGTGTTACCCGTCCCACCGGGGACAAGCTCGAGCAAGCCGAGCTGTCCTGGCAGAACGGTCAGATCGGGGACCGGCTGGCGGGTGCGGTCGACGATGGCCAGAACCGCCGAGGTGACCTCGAACAGCTCCGTACCGGCGCATTCCAACTCGCCGACGGGCTTACTCAGCTCGACACCCAGGTACGCACCAACTTGGCCCCCCTGGCCGGCATCCTCGATCAGGCAAGCACAGCAGGGCAGCAAATTCAGCAGTACCAGCCGATACTCCGCCAACTCGCCGCATCTGCACCAGCGCTCGATCGCGCTTCTCAGAATGCCCCACAGCTGGCCGCGCTCACCCGCCAAACATCTGCAGCCCTGGCAACAGTGACCTCGATCCTGCCCATCCTCGATAATGCGCCCTGGTGCACCCAAGTCCCGCAGTGCGCAGCTCTGCGCGCGCAGACCCGCAATCTCGACGCCCTACTGAGCAACGGGACCCTCGACCAGATCGCCACGCTGTCAACACAACTCGCGCAGCTGGATACACCGATCTCAACAGTCACCGACCAACTCACTTCCACCGTCAACTCACTGGGCTCCACGCTGGGAAGCATCAGCAGCCAAGACCTTCCCGGCAAGCTCACCCAACTGCAAACAGGTATCAGTCAACTCGCGGCGGGATCACGCCAACTCGCCGCCGGTGTATCCGCGCTGATCGACAGCAACCTTCAACAACTCGCCGGGATGGCCGCGCTAGCCACACAACTACAAACCTCCGCCCGCGAGACCGCCGGAACAAACTCAGCAACCGGCTTCTACCTCCCACCTCAGGCCAACGCAGACCGCCGTTTCGTCGACGTCGCTCGCCAGTTCGTCTCGCCCGACGGCCATACCGTGCGCTACGCAATACAAACCAGCTTCGACCCCTACAGCACCGAGGCCATGCAACTGGCCGACACAATCACCGATGTCGCACTCGCCGCCAGACCGAACACAACCCTGCAGGACTCCAACATCGCGATAGCCGGGTTCCCCGCCATCAACGCCGATCTGCAACGTCTACTCACCGAAGACTTCCGACTCCTAGCGTTGGCCACCCTCACCATCGTCGGCCTGATCCTGATACTCCTACTCCGAGCACTCATCGCGCCGCTATACCTTCTGGGCACCGTCATACTCAACTACACCGCGGCACTGGGTATCGGTGTCCTGATCTTTCAACACATCCTCAAAACCGATATCGCCTGGCCCGTACCACTACTGGCCTTCATAGTCCTCGTCGCGGTCGGCGCCGACTACAACATGCTTCTTATCTCTCGCCTACGCGAAGAATCCCAAAACAACATCCGCATCGGCGTCCTGAGAACCGTCACCAACACCGGATCAGTCATCACCTCGGCCGGCCTCATCTTCGCTGCCAGCATGTTCGGACTCATGGCCGGATCCATCTCGATCATGACCCAGGTCGGACTCATCATCGGCATCGGCCTGCTGCTCGACACCTTCATCGTCCGCACCATCGTTGTGCCGACCATCGCCACACTTGTCGGCAGAGCAAGCTGGTGGCCGAGTACCCGAACCGACACGCATCCAGTGTCCCGCTAGTACGCACGCACGTGCCGAGATCTGACCGGCCCCGCCAGTCATCCAGCCATCGCGCCCACCTCATCGACTGACACCCGCTCGACGGTCGGCCGCGGCAACCACACCCTACCGTCGCGGATCAGTGCCCAGACCACGTCAACCAGACGTCTAGCGAGAGCGATGAGAGCGTGGACGTGGGAACGCTTCTCGCGTCGTTTGCGCTGGTAGAACTCGCGGGACGGGCCGTCGCGTTGCGAGCTGTTGAGTGCGGCCATGTAGAACACCTTGCGAAGTCCTCTGTGGTAACGCTGGGGTCTACGCAAGGCTCCCCGGCGGTTACCGGAGTCGTGCGGTACCGGAGCAAGACCGGCGTAGGCGGCGAGTCTGGCGGGCGAGCCGAACGAAGTGAGGTCGCCGCCGGTGATCGCGACGAGCTCAGCGCCGCTTCGGGTGCCGATGCCTGGCACGGATTCGAGAATCCGTGCGTGACGGTGGCGGCGGAACACCTCGGTGATCTGCTTATCCAGGTCGGCGATCTGACGGGTCAGCATGACCAACGAGGTAGCCGCGTGTTGCACCAGTAGGGCTGTGGTCGCCTCGCCAGGCAGGGTGACGGTCTGCGCGGCCGCCGCGGCACGGGCTTTGTCGATCATCTTCGGGATCGTGGGTCGGCGGACGCCGTGACTGCGCAGGTGGTCGTAGATCTCGTCGTCAGAGACCGCAGCGATCGCAGATGGCGTGGCGAAGCGGGTGAGGAACGTTAGACCGGTCAGTGTCGAGTAGTCGAAACACCGTTCTAGTGCAGGGAAGATGCGGGTCAGCAGGCCGCGCAGGCGGTTGATGCCTCGCGTACGTTCAGCGACGAGGTCGTTGCGATGTCCGGTCAGCAGGTCGAGTTCGATCGCGACGTCGTCGGGCGCCGAGACGGTGGCGAGATCGCCACGTAGGCGGGCTGTCTGGGCGATCACGACCGCATCGCGGGCATCGGTCTTGCCCTCACCCGCGAACGCACCGGTCATGCTGTGCACGACCCGGCCGGGCACGTAGCGGATCTGCTGGCGCCGCGCAGCCAGCACACCCCTCAGCAGCGCCGATTCCGGTGCGGTCATGTCGATCGCCCACACCACGAATTTCATGTCGGCGACCCGGTCCATGAGCGCTTCGATCGCCGGTTGATCGTTGGGAAGCCGCCGAGACCACAGCACCGTTCCCGCCTCATCGACCGCGGCGGCGTGATGCGCATGCCGACCGACATCAATTCCTACCCAGATCTTTTCGTCCATACTGTCCTTCCGTGTGCGGTTGGCTCGTCAGGGTGGTTTCGCCGGCACACCTTTACACAGCGACAAGTTCGCGAACACATCTCAATCAGCGGCCGAAACGACCCGTCACGGTCCGGGGTGACCTTCCACGCCAAGCCACCAGCGACAACAGGTGATTGTCGAGCCACGCCCCGAACCGCGGACGAACGTCCGAGGCGACCGCCCCGGACGTACTCCAACGTAAAGGTGATTGTGCGGGAGCAGCGTTTGTGCGGTAGGGCTTGGTGCCGCGGTAGCTCTGATTCTGTATGTCCTGGTTCACCTGTAAGCTGCCGATATATGACTACTCTTGACAGGCTGATTTATATGGATGACTCAGGTCATCCACCTTCCGGTCTTGCCGTCTATGGGTGGGTCGAGTTTCGCCCAGATAGGTGGACGTCTGTTCTATCTTCGTGGCTGAGTTTGCGGAAGATGTTGTGGCGAGAATTCACTATTCCAGTGTCTACCGAGCTTCATGCAACGGAATATGTTAATGGTCGCGGACGTATCTCTAAGAGAATTCCAGATCGCCATGTCCATAACGGCACGCCGTATTTGAAGGACTTTGGTAGGGAGGTCGCAGAGCATTGTCTGGAGACCCTTCGGTGCACGGAAGGTTTGAGGGCGGGGAGCGTGTGGATGGTCGGTGAACCTCGGGAGTTGCACGAGTCGAAGCGCCGCCTTTACGCGTCTTTGGTATCGCGGATCGAGCGAGAGTTGAGCGCCACTCATTCTCTGGGACTCGTGGTGATGGATGGCGATGGTAGTGATACCTCGTATCGCGGGGTTCATCGTCAGTTGAAGTTGGATTCGCGGCGGATCATTGAGGACGCGATTCATCTGGATTCGTCTGGTTCCCAGCTGGTGCAGATGGCTGACTTGGTGGCCTACAGCGCGTATATGGCGGTAGCCAAACCACCTATGCACGAGTTCGCGTGGCGCTGGTACGAGAGGTTTCTGTCCGAGCGTGATCCGTTGAGGGCACCGCAGAGGTTGTTGTGAACTTCGCTTAGATACAGCGAGACCCCCTTATCCACGTGTGGTGGGGGGGTCTGCATTTGAAATTGTAGCACGGTCTCAACTCGGAGTGTTGTTACTGGTCACGGCGTCGTTCGCGGCGATGTGGAATGTCGTTGCGCGGTTGCTGGCCGGTAGGTAAGGGGCGCTCGGAGCGTTAGCGGAGAGCGGCCCTCACCTACATGGAGGTGTTTGTGCGACCGTGGGTCGGTCCGTGTCGCGGGTACCCGCGGCGTAGTGTGCGGCGGTTGCCGGAGCGGTAGCGGAGGTGGTCGTCGTGCGCTGAGGATGAGGTGCGGCCCGGAGGGTCGCTCCGTTGTCGACCGGAGGTCGAGAGTGTGTCGGCCCTCGATGGGCCGACACACACAGTTCGCCGGCAAGATGGCCGGGTGAGGGTGTGTGCCTCGCCCGGCCATCTGTTGGTTAGGGCGTGTCTCCTAAGTGTGGGGGTGCTTGGCGGGCATGCTGTTTCGGTGGCGATGACGTCTTCGAGGTATCAGGTCTTCACCGATGAGCAGTGGGCGCGGATCGAACCACTGTTGCCGTCGAATGTGGGTAGAGCAGCGCGGCCGTTTGGTGATCATCGGCGAGTGGTCGAGGGCATTGCCTATCGGTACCGGACGGGTATTCCGTGGCGGGACTTGCCTCGTGAGGTGTTCGGGCCGTGGCAGACGGTGTGGAAGCGGCATCGCCGCTACGCCCAGGACGGTACGTGGGACCGTGTGTTGGCACACGTGCTCGCCGAGGCTGATGCGGCTGGGCGGATCGACTGGAACCTGTCAGTGGATGCGACGATCGCGCGTGCGCATCAGCATGCGACAAACACCCCGCGCCCGGATCAGGACACAGGGGGCAGCATCGAATCACAAGAACCTCGCCCTTGACGGAGGTGAACCCGCAGGTCACGGGATCGGTAGGTCGCGGGGCGGGTTGACCACGAAAATTCATCGCGCCGTGGACGGCCGGGGACGACCGTTGGTGAACATCGTGACCGGTGGTCAACGTAACGACGGGGCGATGCTCGCCGAGGTCCTCGCCGATATCTACGTTCCGCGGATCGGTGCCGGTCGGCCGCGGACTCGCCCGGACGCGGTCCTGGCTGATAAGGCTTATGCGACTGGCGTCAACCGGACCATCCTGCGAGGCAAGCAGATCGCAGTGGTGATCCCGGAGAAGTCCACCCAGGTCAACTCTCGCAAGAAACGCGGCCGCAATGGTGGCCGTCCACCGTCGTTCGACGCCGAACGCTACAAGGACCGAAATGTTGTCGAGCGCTCCTTCGCCTGGTCCAAGCAATGGCGGGGACTGGCCACCCGCTACGACAAACTCGCGATCACCTACCGCGCCGGCGTCACTTTGAACGCCATCCTCAACTGGCTACAGCATTTGGGAGACACGCCCTAGTCGAGGTCGATGGTGTCGGGGTCGAGGGTTCCGGTCATGGCCTTCTCGATGTCGGTGAGGGTGTACCCGGTGACTTCGTCGAGAAAGTCGAGGTATGCGGTCCTACCTCGGCGTGAGTAGGTCTCGCGCCAGGAGTCTTTCGCGATGGTCGATTCGTATGCTCCGAGGACGACGGCGAGGCCGATGAGCTGTGCCCGGTCAGCGGTCGCGGCGGCGAGAATTTCGGGGACCTGCTCTTTCTTGTCGATGCCGAGCATGTCTGCGGTGATCTTCTCGGCGTCGCCATCTTGGCGGAATGTGCCGAACATGGTGTGTCGGCTCCACATGGTTTCGGCGATGAACTGGGCGATCGCGGTCTTGTGGTCCTTGGGGAGTGTCTTGCGGGTGAGCCAGCTCGTGATGTGGGCCAGGCGTACTTCTCGGGCTGTGGTGGCTTTCTTGTTGAGGGCTTTGACGCGGCGCATGGTGGCGCGCTTGTCCTGGGCTTCGGCTTCGGCGCGTGCAGCTGCTCGGGCGGCTTCGGCGTCGAGGTCGATGTCATCGCCCGGGTTGTGGTCGGGGTGCAGCCGCTTCCACTCGTGTTCGTACATGAGGCCGATCTGTGTGGCGTCGCGGACGCGCCACTCGATCGTGGCATCGACGTGGGTGTCGCCGACCTCGTTTCCGTCGGTGTCGTAGCAGGCGTTGTGCTCCTCGACCACGATGTAGGCCAGGCGGTGGGCGGCGGGTACGTCGTCGAGGGTTGCCGGGGTTCCGGCCTCGGTGACATAGCGGGTCAGACTCGGCGCGCGGCCCCACGGGTCGGTGCTCGTCCATTCGATCCCGTCGTCGAGGGGCGCGGCGACCTCGGCGACGGCCTCGCGCTGAGCGGTGGTGTCCTCTAACCATTGGGCGGTGTGGGCGAATCCGCCTTCGCCGTCTTCTTCGAGAGCGTCCAGCAGTCGGTCGACGGCTTCGCTGTCGTGGTCCCACTTGGCGAGGATCGCGGCCTGGTCCAAGGTCAGGTCGGGGTGGGTGTCGAGCTGGTCGAGAGCGTTCCGGCTTGTCACTGCGGTCAGGGTGTGGTCGATGTCCGCTTTCTTGCTGCGGATCTTCGTCGCGGACAGTCCGGCTAGGGACAGTTGTTCGATCGCGCGTGCGCGTTCGCTGCGGCGTAGTTCGGTGCGGTGTTCGTTGGTGATGAACTGGGTGCTGATGCGCTCGATGTCGGCTTCGTCGGCGGTGAGGGCGTCGTCGCGGCCCATGATGTAGACCGGGATCGTGGCCAGGTTCGCCTCGCGTGCTGCCAGGGTCCGGCGCTGGCCGTCGATGACGGTCACCGTGCCGTCGGTGTCGAGGTAGGCCAGGACCGGTACCAGGACGCCGTCGCGGACCGAGTCGACGAAATCGGTGTCGAGGCTGGGGGGTTCGCGGATGTTGTCGGCGATGACAACAGTGGTCGGGTCGACGGTGCGGGTTTCGATGATGCTGGTCATGGTGTGCCTTTCGGATCGTTTACCGTGGTGGGTGGTCGTCCGGTCCGGGTCCTGCGGACCGGACGACCGTTTCTCTAGAGGGGGAGCGGGTTAGAACAGATCGCCGTCGGCGCGCCATTCATCGATGGCGTCGAGGGCGGCATCGTGGGCGGTGGTGCCCGATTCCCAGGCGTCTCGCCACGCGAGGTCGGGCATATCGCGGTGGCCCAGGCCGATACGACGGGCCAGGCGACGATCGACATCGACGAGCCAGAGCGCGAACTGCGGGTCGCCCCCGGCCTGCTCAACCAGCTCGGGGTACTGGGCGATGAGTCGGTCGATGACCTCGGTGGGGTACATGATTGCTGCGGTCACGGTGGTGTCCTTTCGGGTTAGAGGGTGGTGACCCAATCGGCGTCACCGATCTGGGGTTCGCGGCAGGCCGCGCAGTCCCACTCGACGGTGTCGGGAACGGGGTTCGTGCCGGTGTGCACGAGCATCCCGGCGGCGTCGACGAACGTCTCGACGAGCCGGGAAATCTGGGGGTCGAACGCAAAGCCGCCCATGTCGGCGTTGACGATCGCGGCGGCGCATCCGTCGCATAGCGGGTAGTTGTCCGTTGCGGTGTTCGCGAGCTGGGTCATGGCGTGGCCTCCGAATGTTGTCAGGTGCGGTTTGTGTTGATACCGGAGTTCTTTTCGCTGAGGAGAGAGGCCGCAAGGGATGAGCGGGAAGAATGTCCGCGATATAAGGGAGCGCAGCGACCGCGTGGACATTGTTTCCGAGCCGTAGGCCGAGGAGCGCAGCGACGAGTCACGCCCTTGCGGGCGACCGACGAGGTGAAAATAATGGAGGGGTCAACACAAACGACCAGGTATTGATGGTCGTTCATCAGTACCGGCGGAGCCGGTTCCATTCAGTTCGATGCGGTCCCGGCCGGAGGCTGTGCCCGACCCGCCCGGGACGGCGTAGCCGTACCGCCGGCACCGGCCGCGGGCAGCAGAAGGCCCCACACACCCGGTCTCACTTGACGTTCTGCAGGAGTCGCGTCATGCGCTCCGCCGCGTCGCGCATGACGTCTCCGTACGACTTCGAGTCACCGCCGGGCCAATAGCGCGACAGGAAGAGCCGTGATCGGCAGTGAGTCGAGACGACACCGTGTGCGGTCCGGTTGTTGACGACAAGTTGCTTGGCACTCTCATGGTCCGAGTGCTAGAGTTGAGTGTGCAACGATCAAGTTAACGCCTTGGTTGGTGACAGCCAGGGCACTGGTTTCTGGAGGTGTCTGCTGTGCTTCGTTTCGATCCATTCTCGCAGTTGGATGCGTTGACCTCGAGCTACCTGGAAGGGGAGCGCCGTCGTGGTCCGGCGTTCATGCCGATGGATCTGTGCAAGGTCGACGATCATTACCTACTGACCGCTGATCTGCCGGGGGTTGATCCGGGCTCGATTGATCTCGATGTGGATCGCGGCGTGTTGACGGTGTCTGCCCAGCGGTCGGTCCGGTCGGCTGAATCGGTGCAATGGATGACCACCGAGCGATTCTCCGGGTCGCTGCGTCGGCAGATCGCACTCGGTGATGGCGTCGATGCGGGCAAGATCAGTGCCAGCTATGACAACGGCGTGCTTAGTGTGACAATCCCGCTCGCTGAAGCGGCCAAACCCCGCAAGATCTCGGTCGAGCACGATAGCCAGCCACGCGAACTGACCGCCGCCGAATAGAGCACTCGAGGTAGGTTCGATCAGCAGGACGCCCGACTCTTTACCAGAAGGAGTCGGGCGTTCTACTTGTTTCGCCAGGGCAGGAGTTCAGAACGAAGAAGCAAATCAGGTGCAGGGGTGCCGGGGTATTACGGTCGCTCAGCGCGGTCTGATACGCCGAGAACTGCATCGACCATGTCGACGCACTCGCTGAGACGTCGCGAGTACGAGGTCATACCCGTCTCAGTGGCGTCATATCGCCCGTCGTCGGTGACGCGATACATGAAATGCTCCGAGAGCTCCATAGGCGGCGCTGTCGAACTGTTCCTCGCGGCGGGCACTGGACAGGGCGATCGCGGCGTGGCTGGCAAGGTTGAGGGCGAGTGCGACCGAGTCGCGGGTGAACGCTCCTGTTGTCTCTGCGTAGAGGTTGAGCGCTCCCAGCTCTTGGTCGGTGGCGTAGAGCTCGATGGCCAGACTCGACCGGACAGGCGTGTGGTGACGCACCGCGGTGAGAAACGTCGGCCATCGTTCGTCGCGGGTCATGTCCTCGACCAGGACTGTGGTGTTGTCCCAGATCGCGTTGAAGCATGGTCTCTCGCCGTGTTCGTGTTGCAGTCGGTCGACGGTTTCGGGAAGGGGCCGGTGGCGGCGGTGGATTCGAGTTCGACGCGGCGACCTGTGCGTGGTTGCCGCGGGCGAGGGTGATCCCGGCGTGCGCAACACCAGGGATGAGTTCTGTGGCCGACCTAGTGACCTCTCCGAGCACTTCAGCAGGCATCGCCGTCCGTCGGGGCGCTCCATGCAGGGCTCGCGCCAGCCGGGCTATTTCACCGCGGGGGACTGCCACTGCGCAGATGGTCCCCTACGGTGCAGATTCGGTCCTTAGTGAAAGTGACCGATCCCCCTAGGCTTTCCGTTGTGATGAATACCTCAGTGATCAGCGCAAGTGAAGGCC